>JACPOH010000107.1 GCA_016185075.1 Aquabacterium sp.
CGCAAACCAGGTTGGCGGTCAGCATCAGGTAAGGCACGGAGCCGGCGAATACGTCGTTGGGCTTGCTCTTCACATTGGCGACCACGAAGTCCACCACTTGCAGGAAGGACTCGCGTGCAGCCTTCAACTGGGTTGCCAGCTTCTTGCCTGCGGCGCTGTTGCGAGCAGCCAGTTGGCCTTCGGTGTCGGCGATCATGGCGGCCACGGCCTTGGCCATGGCGCCGCCGTCACGTGCGGTCTTGCGGCCGACCAGGTCGTTGGCCTGGATGGCGGTCGTGCCTTCGTAGATGGGCAGGATGCGCGCATCACGGTAGTACTGAGCGGCACCAGTTTCTTCGATGAAGCCCATGCCACCGTGCACCTGCACGCCCAGCGAGGTCACCTCCACCGAGTTTTCGGTGTTGTAGCCCTTGATCAGCGGCACCAGGAACTCGTAGAAGGCCTGGGCCTGCTTGGCCGTGGCCGCATCGGGGTGGTGGTGGGCCGTGTCATACGCTGCGGCACCCACCAGCGCCATCGCGCGCTCGCCTTCGACCAACGCACGCATGGTCATCAGCATGCGCTTGACATCGGGGTGATGGATGATGGCGGCCGAACCAGGCTGCGAGCCGTCCACGGGGCGCGACTGGATGCGGTCCTTGGCATAGGCCACGGCGTGCTGATAAGCACGTTCGGACACGCCCAGGCCTTGCACGCCCACGTCGTAGCGAGCGGCGTTCATCATGATGAACATGTACTCCAGGCCACGGTTCTCTTCGCCGACGAGGTAACCGATGGCGCCGGCGCCCACATCAAACTTGTTGTCACCGAACACGAGCACGGCGGTCGGCGAGGCCTTGATACCCAGCTTGTCTTCGATCGACGCACAGTACCCGTCGTTGCGCTTGCCCAGCGAGCCGTCTTCGTTGACCAGGAACTTGGGCACCACGAACAGGCTGATGCCCTTGACGCCTTCCGGTGCGTCAGGCGTGCGTGCCAGCACGAGGTGGATGATGTTTTCCACCATGTCGTGCTCACCGTAGGTGATGAAGATCTTCTGGCCCGAGATGCGGTAGGTGCCGTCATCCTGCTTGACCGCCTTGGAGCGAACCAGGGCCAGGTCGGAGCCAGCCTGAGGCTCGGTCAGGTTCATGGTGCCCGTCCACTGACCGGCGATCATGTTGGGGATGTAGCGCTGCTTGAGCTCGTCGCTGCCAGCGGTCAGCAAGGCTTCGATCGCGCCGCCCGTCAGGATGGAGCACAGAGAAAAACTCAGGTTGGCCGAGGTCATGTGCTCGGTGCAGGCCGCACCGATGGACTTGGGCAGACCCTGGCCACCGAACTCGGTGGGCTGACCCAGGCCTTGCCAGCCGCCTTCGGCCAGCTGCTGGTAGGCTTCCTTGAAGCCCTTGGATGCGCGCACCACGCCGTTGTCCCAAGAACCGTGGTCCTGGTCACCGCTCCAGTTCAGAGGCGCCACCACGCCTTCATTGAACTTGGCCGACTCTTCCAGCACGGCCTGGGCGGTTTCGAGACCGGCATCTTCAAAGCCGGGGATCTGGGCAATCTTGTCGAGACCAGCCAATTCCTTGAGGCAGAACAGTTGGTCCTTGACTGGGGCGCGGTAACTCATAGGTATTCTCCGATAAACACAAAGGGGGCGCCTCGAAAGACGCCCCCGGTCGGGTAGCTCAGGCAGACAAAAAGTCTGTCACGAATTATCCCTCAGATCCAGCAATGTTTGCATAGCCCCTGCAATCCTTGCCGCCACTGTGAATCGGTCTGTTTCTGACTCACTGGCTTCCCCTCGCAGAGGGAGGCGCGCAAGGTTTGCAGAGCAAGGCCTGTTACAGGGCCTTCACCAGTTCCGGCACAGCCGTGAACAGGTCAGCTTCCAGACCGAAGTCGGCCACCTGGAAGATCGGGGCTTCCGGATCCTTGTTGATGGCCACGATGACCTTCGAATCCTTCATGCCGGCCAAGTGCTGGATGGCGCCAGAGATACCGCAAGCGATGTACAGCTGGGGCGCCACGATCTTGCCGGTCTGACCGACTTGCAGGTCGTTGGGGGCGTAGCCAGCGTCCACGGCAGCGCGGGAAGCACCCAGGCCAGCGTTGAGCTTGTCAGCCAGGCGGTACCGGCGTAGATGGGGCGCTCGAAGGTGTCAGCCGACACGACCTTGGTGATTTCCGAGATCTGGGCAACGTCCAGCTTCGCGGCCACGCGAGGCGACACGTTCTTGCCGGAGGCGGTCGCGGGGAACAGCAGGTGGCTGTAGCCCGAAGCCACGGCCAGCACCTGAGCGGCCACGTTTTCGGCCAGGCCGTCGGCCAGTTGGGCGCCGTCAGCGTGCAGGACCTTGGCCACGCCAGCGATTTGCGCAGCGGCAGCGGCAGCGGCGCCAGCGTTGGAGCCAGCGACCAGCACGTGCACGTCGCCACCCAGGGCCTTGGCAGCCGTCACCACGTTCAGGGTGGCGGACTTGATGCTGTTGTTGTCGTGTTCAGCAATAACGAGAACGGTCATGATGCTTTATCTCCTCAGATCACTTTGGCGACGTTCTTCAGCTTGTCGACCAGGGTGGCCACGTCGGGCACCTTGATACCAGCGGAACGCTTGGGAGGTTCGGCAACGCTCAGGGTCTTGACGCGAGGGGCCACGTCCACACCCAGGTCGGCCGGCTTGACCGTTTCCAGGGGCTTCTTCTTGGCCTTCATGATGTTGGGCAGCGTCACGTAGCGGGGCTCGTTCAGACGCAGGTCGGTGGTGACCACGGCTGGCAGGCTCAGCGACACGGTTTCCAGACCGCCGTCCACTTCACGGGTCACGGCGACCTTGCCACCAGCGACTTCCACCTTGGAGGCGAAAGTACCTTGGGGCAGATTGGCCAGCGCAGCCAGCATCTGGCCGGTCTGGTTGCTGTCGTCGTCAATGGCTTGCTTGCCCAGGATGATCAGGTCAGGCTTTTCCTTGTCGACCAGCGCCTTGAGCACCTTGGCCACGGCCAGGGGCTGCACTTCGGCGTCGGTTTCAACCAGGATGCCACGGTCGGCACCGATGGCCATGGCCGTACGCAGGGTTTCCTGGCATTGCGACACGCCGATGGACACGGCGATGATTTCAGTGACCACACCCTTTTCCTTCAGGCGGGTGGCTTCTTCAACGGCGATTTCGTCGAAGGGGTTCATGGACATCTTGACGTTGGCGATGTCGACACCAGAGCCGTCGGACTTCACGCGAACTTTCACGTTGTAGTCAACAACCCGCTTGACCGGAACCAGAACCTTCATGCGATGTTCTCCTGCGTCATGAGGAAGAGTTAAGTAAAAAGTTTGCCGCGCCTCAAAAAAGCACGATCGTTCGATTCTAACGCGAACTTGGGAGATTGGACCACAAATGCGGGTGCAATCGCATGACAATATGCGACTTCTGCCCCGCGCCCCCTGTTCGCGTACCCCCATTGCCCCGTTTTCTTGTCTTGTGACAAAAATCGCCGCTCCAGGCTCCGCCCCCTCGCACGACGACATGGCCCTGTTCCAAGGGGCTCATACCCATATCGGGGTGTTCGACTCCGGGCTGGGCGGGCTGTCCATCTTGCGCGCCTTGCATGCACGCCTGCCGCTGGCCGACCTCACCTACGTGGCGGACTCGGGCCATGCGCCCTACGGTGAACGCGACGTCGAATTCATCGTGGCCCGCAGCCAGGCCATTTGCGACTTTCTGGTCCAACGGCATGTGGATGCGATCGTCGTGGCCTGCAACACCGCGACGGCTGCCGCCATTCACCTGCTGCGCCACAGCCATCCTGGCCTGCCCATCATCGGCGTGGAGCCTGGCGTCAAGCCCGCGGTGGCACGATCGATCAACAAACGCATCGGGGTACTGGCCACGCCCAGCACATTGGCCAGCGAGAAATACAAACGTTTGATTGAAAGTCATGGGCACGGTGCCACGATCGTGCCCCAAGCCTGTCCCGGGCTGGCCAAGGAGATCGAGGCAGGCGACCTGTCAACGCCGGCGCTTCAGGCGCTGGTCGCGCGCTTTGCCGAGCCCTTGCGAGAAGCCCAGGTTGACACCGTGGTCCTGGGTTGCACGCACTATCCGTTTGTTGCACCGCTGTTCCAAACCGCCCTGGGCACGGCTGTCACCATCATGGATACATCCGAAGCCGTCGCGCAACACACGGCCCGGCTTTGCGCCCGCCATCACGCAGCACCCGACAAACGGCAGATGGATCATAAATTCGCAGGGAACATTCATTTATTCTCCAGCGGCAACCCTCAACATCTGGCCGATGTCGCCCGACATTGGTTGGGTTTGCAAGGTGCGGTGTCACCGCTGCCCTGACACCCGGCCAAACGGCTGCATTTGTAACAACGCCGCTTAAATGGTCCTGAAAAATGGCCACGAATCGTGACGTTCCGCGCGCTTTCCACCCCGGTGTAGACCCGGGGGTACCTCAGGTCGCCACCTGGGGCTCAAGCCCCTGTTACCCCTCCCGATAACCCGATGTCGTGCGGCATATCCCGCGGTTCGAAATCGCTTCAAAGAACCCCGGCTTATCCACACATCAGAGGTCAAGCCACAGGCCTAGCCTCTGACCAGATCGGATTTTTCTCTCTGGGAACCGGGTGCCCGCCACATCGTGAAAGGCAGGCACCAGGTCCAGAGGCCCACAAGGGGTTACCAAATGGCTTCTCTGATTCCTCTGCTGACCACGGCCCAGGTTGCCGCGCTGTCGACCCAAACGATCGCCAACCTGACCACGGCAGACTGGGCCTTGTTCTCGACGGGTCAGATCGTGGCGTTGACCACGGCCCAGATCCAGGCCATTGAGACCGCAGACCTCAAAGGGGTGACCACCGCGTCCATGGCGGTGTTCACGACCGATCAGATTGCCGCCTTCACCTCTACCCAGTTCGGCGCCCTGTCGACCACGCAGATTGGCGTGATGAACACGGCCCAAGCCGCCGCGCTGGAAACCACCGACCTGCAGAGCCTCAACAGCCTCCAGCTTCGTGCGCTGAGCACAGCCGCCGTCAATGTACTGGACACGCAGCAGATCGCCGCGCTGACCTCCCTCCAGCTGGCCACCATGGCCACCACCCAGGTCGCAGCGCTGAACACCAACCAGGTGGCAGCCATTGAAACCGGCGATCTGGCAGCCATGCTGTCCACCGAGATTGCCGCGTTCAACACCAACCAGATCCGCGCGCTGACGACCCAGCAAATGTCGGCGCTCAGCTCCATTGCCATCCGCGCATTCAACACAGCAGACGTGGCCGCGCTGACAACCGACCAGGTCGTGGCGATGAGCACGCTGCAGATCGCAGCGTTCGACACCAACCAGGTCAGCACGCTCAATACCGCCCAGGTCGCAGCCATTGACACCAGCGCCATCAGCGCCATGAGCACCGCGAGCGTGCGCGCGCTCAACACGGCGGCGGTGGCGGCGTTGACGACGTCGCAGATCGCCGGCCTGAGCAGCACCCAGGTCGCCGCATTGAGCACCACCCAGGTCGGCGCGCTCACCACCAACCAGATCGGCGCCATCGAAACCACCGACCTGGCTGTGATGAACACCGCCCAGGTGGCGATCCTCAACACCAACCAGATTGCCTCACTCAACACGAGTCAGATTGCGGCGATGAACACGGCCGATGTGCGTGCCTTGACCAGCACCACCGT
>JACPOH010000108.1 GCA_016185075.1 Aquabacterium sp.
AGCGTACTCAATACGTTTTCACCGGTAGCCAGCGGCAATCCTGCTCTGGTCTTGTCTTGATCTGCCTGATGCCTGTGGGCGTCAACTGGATGGTTTTTGTGCATGGTCTGGTAGTAACGCGTGAGGGCACCATTTGGGATGACCTGCGTGCGAAGCCCGCCATTTTCCCCCATTGCCCGGGGATGCCTGCCGTTAAGCAGGGCACAATATCGGGTTTACCCGATTAACCAGCCGGTCCATCAGACACTGAGGACGCATTACCCCCGCTGGACATGAGCAAAAAGAACGACATCAAGCTGCTGCGCATCAATTACCTGCGCGGCCCCAACATCTGGACTTACCGTCCGGTGCTCGAAGTCTGGCTGGATCTGGGCGAGCTGGAAGACTACCCCTCCAACAAGCTGCCCGGTTTCAATGAACGGCTCACCACCATGTTGCCCGCGCTGATCGAGCACCATTGCGGGGTGGGCGAGCGCGGCGGTTTCATCGAACGCCTCAATGAAGGCACCTGGGCCGGGCACATCCTGGAGCACGTGGTCATCGAACTGCTGAACCTGGCTGGCATGCCCACCGGCTTCGGCCAGACGCGCAGCACCTCGCAGCATGGCGTCTACCGCATGGTGTTCCGCGCTCGCGACGAGCAGGTGGCACGCACCGCCTTGAAAGAAGGCCACGCCCTGCTGATGGCCGCGATCAACGATGAACCCTTCGATGTGGACAAGGCCGTTGAAGAGGTCCGCACCCACATCGACGATTACTACCTCGGCCCCTCCACAGCCGCCATCGTGGGCGCCGCGACCGATCGCCGCATTCCCCACATCCGTCTGAACGACGGCAACCTGGTGCAACTGGGTTACGGCGCCGCGCAGCGCCGCATCTGGACGGCCGAGTCCGACCTGACCAGCGCGATCGCCGAGGGCATCTCGCGTGACAAGGACCTGACCAAAAGCCTGCTCAAATCCTGTGGCGTGCCTGTGCCCGAAGGCCAGATCGTCAACTCGGTTGAAGAAGCCTGGGAAGCCGCCGAGGACATCGGCCTGCCCGTGGTGGTCAAGCCGACCGATGGCAACCACGGCCGCGGCGTCTCGCTGGACCTGACCTCCCGCGAAGACGTCGAAGCCGCGTTCAAGCTGGCCGAGCAGCATGGCAGCGAGGTGCTGGTCGAGCGCTACATCCGTGGCGACGAGCACCGCATCCTGGTGGTAGGTGGCAAGGTTGTGGCCGCGGCCCGTGGCGAAAGCGCCTGGGTGACGGGCGACGGCAAGTCCACCGTGGTCGAGCTGATCGATCTGCAGCTCAACACCGACCCGCGCCGCGGGGTGACCGAAGAGTTCCCGCTCAACCGCATCAACATCGATGAAGACGAAGTCGTGCTGCTGGACCTGCAACGCCAGGGCCTGACCCCGCAGACCGTGCCGGCTGAGGGGCGTCGCGTGCTGATCCAGCGCAACGGCAATGTGGCGCTGGATTGCACCGATGACGTGCACCCTGATGTGGCCTACCTGGTTGGCCTGGCGGCCCGTGTGGTGGGCCTGGACATCGCCGGCGTGGACGTCGTGGCCGAAGACATCTCCAAGCCCCTGCTGGCGCAAGGCGGTGCCGTGGTCGAGGTCAACGCCGGCCCCGGCCTGCTGATGCACCTCAAGCCAGCCGAAGGGCTGCCGCGCCCTGTGGGCAAGGCCATCGTTGATCACCTGTTTGACGAAGACGCGACCGGTCGTGTGCCCATCATCGGCGTGGCAGGTTCGCAAGGCACCAACAACATCGCCCGCCTGACGGCCTGGCTGCTGCACCTCAGCGGCAAGCACGTGGGCCTGGCCTGCCGCGATGGCCTGTACCTGGGCAGCCGCCGCGTTGAATCGGGTGACCGCGCCAACTGGGAAGCTGGCCAGCGCCTGCTGATGAACCGCGAGGTCAATGCCGTCGTGCTGGAAAACGGCGCGGCCAGCATCCTCAATGACGGCTTGGCCTATGACCGTTGCGCGGTGGGTGTGGTCACCGATCTGCTGGGGTCCGAAGCCCCGGTGGACGCCTCGCTGGCCGAGCACGACATCCACGAGTCCAGCCAGATGTTCAAGGTGCTGCGCACGCAGGTGGATGTGGTACTGCCCGATGGCGTGGCCGTGCTCAATGCCGCCGACGAGCGTCTGGTCGAGATGGCCGAGCTGTGCGACGGCGAAGTCATCTTCTACGACCTGGACCACCTCAACCCTGCCATGGTTGCGCACCGCGCCAAGGGCGGCCGCACCGTGTCCATCGAAGGGCACCATGTGCTGCTGACCCACAACGGCTACATGCCCGTGCGTTGCGCCGACCTCAACAGTGCAGCGGCGCGCCGCATGACCGGCAGCGGTTCCAGCCAGGCCGTGCCGGGTTCCAGCGTCAAGTCGCTGCTGGCCGCGGTGGCCGTGGCCTGGGCACTGGGCATCCCGCCGGAGTTGATTGCCGCGGGCCTGGAAACATTCGACCCGACTCCCAAGTCGGTTCGCTGAGCAAAGAGACACGCAAAAGAGATACGCTGATGGACGTTTCACGCATCCGGGCCCTGCGCGGCCCCAATCTCTGGAGCCGCCACACGGCCATCGAGGCCGTCGTGGCCTGCGAGCCGGCCGAGCGCGCGATTGAACAACTGCCGGGTTTCGAAGATGCCTTGCGCAAGTTGTTTCCCTCTCTCGGCCCCTTGCGCCCGGATGGTCGCCCTGGCCAGATCAGCCTGGCACATGTGCTCGAAGCCGCCACCCTGGCCCTGCAGGCGCAGGCCGGCTGCCCGGTGACCTTCAGCCGCACGGCGGTCACGGTTGAAACCGGCGTTTACCAGGTCATCGTCGAGTACAGCGAAGAGCAGGTTGGGCGTCTGGCGTTTGGCAAGGCCCAGGCCCTGGTTCAGGCCGCGCTCACCGAAGCCGAATTCGATGTCGAAGCCGCGATTGCCGAGCTGCGTGAGCTGGATGAAGACGTCCGTCTGGGGCCGTCAACCGGCTCCATCGTGAGCGCTGCGGCGGCGCGTGGCATCCCCTGGCGCCGCCTGACCACGGGCAGCCTGGTGCAGTTCGGCTGGGGCTCCAAGCAGCGCCGCATCTGGGCCGCCGAGGTGGAC
>JACPOH010000216.1 GCA_016185075.1 Aquabacterium sp.
CAACCGGGCGTCCCCAGGTGCACATCCGATATCCACACGGTTCGGACCTGATGGCTGGGCGCCTTGTCCTCATCCTGCGGGGAAACTGTGCCCCGCCCCAGGCCGGCCAGATGGCCAGCAGGCGAAGTCAAGGCTCTCAGCAAAGGGGCGTTGATCCAGGGCCGCATGCGCCCATGTTGGGCAGCGCGTGTGACAGCCGCGCGACGGCGCGGTGACGATTTGATTCACCACAAGGCTGTACCCGTGTTGGCTTGGATTCCATGCGCGGTCGGAGTACGCTGAAAACTTCATTTGCCATTGGAGGAAGCGACATGTCCCACTATCACGCTGTTGTCTGGGTAGACCACGCCCAAGCCCGCGTCATGCACGTCAGCCCGGATGATGTCGAGAAGGCTGTCGTCAAACCCGAGCACCCGCACAAGCACCTGCACCACAAGCGAGGCGCGATTGAACATGGCGACGTTGGCACGGGGCGCTCGCCGGAAGACCAGCACTACTACCACGCCATCATCGAGGCGCTGGCCGGTGCGCAAGAGATCCTGATCGTGGGGCCCGGGCAGGCCAAACTGGCCCTGCTCAAGCATGCCCACGCACACGACCCCAAGGTGGCTGAAAAGATCGTCGGCATTGAAACCGTCGATCACCCGACGGATGGGCAACTGGTTGCCTACACCCGCAAGTACTTCGTGGCCAAAGACCGGATGCTGTGACCGGAGCGGGGAGGGTGTCGCTCCCCGTGCTCAGGCGCTTGGCCGGGCCTTGTAGAACTGGATCGGGGCCGCCGGCACCTGGTTGAGCACCGACTTCTTGATCTTGCCCACCACGTGCATTTCGCAGGGTTTGCAGTCAAAACGCAGGGTGAGCTTTTCCTTGCCGTTGACCAGTTGCAGCGGCTCGGCCTTGAGTTTGGCGTAGAAGTCCCGCGCCTTGTGGTTGAACACGTTGGCCAGGTAGCTGAGCGTGTCTTCGGGATACGGCACGGGTGGCTCGACGGCTGGTGTGCGCTGGGGCCGGATATAGGCCGCCGCACGCGCCGCTTCCAGTGCGTTGATGGCATCACGACGCAAGGTATTGACAGCAGACGCCGGCACGAACCAGGGCTGAGCGGTCGCCAGCGAAATATCGTTGGCCGAGAAGATGGTGGCGCCCAGCTTGCCCAGGTTCTCCCGCAGGCTGGCTTCCGATTTCTCGGTGTTCTGCGGCGCCTGCTTGTCGCACACCACACTGGCCTCGCCCACGTTGCCGTTCTCGTCGGTCACGCTCAGGTGCAGGCCATCGGGCGTGTCGCTCAAGCTCATCCACACGCCAATGCGGCGCTCGGCGGACTTCCTGGCCAGTGCGTTTTCCCATGAGCGGTCGCCGTTGCGGTTCACGGCCACGCCGGGCTTGAGGTCCTTGAGCGCGCTCATGTCCTCATTCGGGTACACGCGCCACAGCCGCCCTGATTTGCCAACAGGCTCGGCCACGTTGACCTTCATGCCGATGATGTCGCGCGTCAGCGTCTGGTAGTTGATGCCGTCGCCATTGGCCATGCCCACGGGTTGTTGCGCTTCGTTCAGTGCGATGTCGAACCACTTGTCGCCCACTTTGGCCACCTCGCCCAAGGGCAAGCCCAGGAACTTCGGTGACTCAAACGCGCCGATGTCTTCCTTGCGGCCGTTGACGAAGTAGTCCGTGCTGCCGCGGTTGAAGTTGCGGTCGGGATCGGGCTGGAAGTAGAAAGTGCAGTCACCGGAGGAAGCCGGCTGTAACTCGGGCCGCGCCTCCAGGATCTCGTCCAGCAAGAGCCGGTAGTGGGCGGTGATGTTCTTCACATAGCCCATGTCCTTGTAGCGGCCCTCGATCTTGAACGAGCTCACGCCCGCGTCGATCAGGGCATTGAGGTTGGCGCTCTGGTCGTTGTCCTTCATCGACAGCACGTGCTGCTCGAATGCCACCACCTGTCCGGCGCCGTCCAGCACGTTGTAGGGCAGGCGGCAGGCTTGCGAGCAGTCGCCGCGGTTGGCGCTGCGACCTGTGTGCGCATGGCTGATGAAGCACTGGCCGCTGTAGGCCACGCACAGCGCACCGTGAATGAAGAACTCGATGGCGCAATGCGTGTTGGCCGAGATGTCGCGGATCTGCTTGAGCGTGAGCTCGCGCGCCAGCACGATCTGGCTGAAGCCCACGTCCTGCAGGAATTTGGCCTTCTCGACTGTGCGGATGTCGGTTTGCGTGCTCGCGTGCAGCTGGATGGGGGGGAGGTCCAGCTCCAGGATGCCCATGTCCTGCACGATGAGCGCGTCCACGCCGGCGTCGTACAGCTGCCAGATCAGCTTGCGCGCGGGCTCCAGCTCATCGTCGCGCAAGATGGTGTTGAGCGTGGTGAAGATCTTGCTGTTGTAGCGGTGCGCGTGCTGCACCAGGCGGGCGATGTCGGACACCTCGTTGCTGGCGTTGCTGCGTGCGCCGAACGAGGGCCCGCCGATGTAGACCGCATCTGCCCCATGGTTGATGGCCTCGATGCCGATCTCGACGGTGCGGGCGGGGGCGAGCAGTTCAATTTCGTGGCGGGCGAGGGACATGGGGCGAGGGTCGAAAGCGCAAACCGCCGATACTATCGCCATGCGCTCCGGAAAAGGCAAAACCCCACGGATCGCCGGGGCAGGGCAGGCCGTGGCGACCAGCCAGGGGCAGAGTTGGGGCCGGTTCTGGCGCCGCTGGGCCCAGATCGTGGGCTGCGCCGCCCTGGTCAGTCTGGGCAGCTGGTTCATGTTCCCCAACAGCTTCATCTACTTTGGCGTGCTGCACGGCATGGCGGTGATGCTGATCATCGCGCGGCTCATGGCGCCGCTGGGCAACTGGCTGTGGCCGCTGGGCGCGCTGGCGGTGGCCCTGCCGGAGCTCGTATCCAGCCCTTTCTTTGACAGCCGGCTGACGAACTGGGTCGGCCTGGTGACGCACAAGCCCATCACGGAGGACTATGTACCGCTGCTGCCCTGGATCGGGGTGATGTGGTGGGGGCTGGCCGCCACGCAGTGGCTGCTGCAGCATCGTGCGCATTGGCTGGCGCGGGCGGCAGACACGCATGCGGGTGAACCCGCGGTTTCAGGCGACAATGCCGGGCTGGCACGTGCACCGCAAGTCATTCGCAATGGCCTGGCCGCGCTGGGTCGCTGGAGCCTGACTTTTTACATGGTGCATCAGCCTGTGCTGATCGGGGGGCTGCTGGCGTGGATGACACTGACTGGCCGCAACGTGCCTTGATGCTCGCACCCCTTCATCGCCTGTTCCCATCCCTTCGACCTGATTGAATCGACTGCCATGACCCAAGACGAACTCAAGACCCTGGTGGGCCGCGCCGCCCTCGACTACGTGAAAGCCGGCAGCATCGTCGGTGTGGGTACCGGCTCGACGGTCGACAAGTTCATCGACGCTTTGGGCGAAGCCTTGAAGGCGGATCCGGGTCGCGTGGCGGGGGCCGTGTCCAGTTCGGTGCGCAGCACACAGCGCCTGGAAGCGCTGGGCATCAAGGTGCTGCCATCGGAGTCTGTGACCGCGCTGGGCGTGTACATCGACGGCGCCGATGAGATCGATCACCAGGGCAACATGATCAAGGGCGGTGGCGCGGCCCTCACCCGCGAGAAGATCGTGGCCGACCTGGCCGAGCAGTTTGTGTGCATCGCCGACGAATCCAAGCTGGTGGATGTGCTGGGCAAGTTCCCGCTGCCCGTTGAGGTGATCCCCATGGCGGCCGCTCAGGTGATCCGTGCGTTTGCCAAGCTGGGTGGTACCGGCAAGGTGCGCGAAGGCGTGACCACCGACAACGGCAATGTGATCGTCGACGTGACTGGCCTGCAGATCACGCAGCCCGCGCAGTTCGAGTCGGACATCAACCAGTGGCCCGGCGTGGTCACGGTCGGTGTGTTCGCCCGCAACAAGGCCTCGGTGTGCCTGCTGGGCACCTCGCAAGGCGTCAAGACGCTGACGTTCTGAGGGCCTGCAGGTAAGCCAGCACACCCTGGCCGGCTGACTTGCCCGAGGCCATGCTGGCGGTCAGCAGATAACCGCCGGTTGGCGCCTCCCAGTCCAGCATTTCACCGCAACAGAACACGCCGGGGCTGGCTTTGAGCATGCCGTTGGCATCCAGCGATTCGAAGCTCACGCCGCCTGCCGTGCTGATGGCTTCGTCCACAGGACGGGGGCGCGCCAAGGTGAGCGGCAGGGCCTTGATCTTGTCGGCAAGCACTTGTGCATCATTCAACTCGGCGGGCGTGAGGCATTCGTGCAGCAAGGCCATCTTGATGCCCTGGATGCCCAGCCGGCTCTTGAGGTGCGTGGACAAGCTACGTGGGCCGCGCGGCCTGGCGGTTTCGGCCTGTACTTGCGCCAGCGTGTGCTGTGGCAGCAGATCCAGGTGGATGGTGGCCTGGCCTGCGCGCTCAATCTCGTCGCGGATGCGCGCCGAGAAGGCATAGATCAGGCTGCCTTCCACGCCGGTATCGGTCAGGACGAACTCGCCTTGCTGGTAGTGGATTTGCCCTTCTTGCCCTGCCACACTCACGGCCACAGGCTTGATCGGCTGGCCCGCGAAGCGCTGGCGCAGGTGATCGCTCCAGCCTGATCGATCCGGCCCGGTCGGGCACACATCGAAGCCACAATTGGCCGGGCGCAGCGGCGCCACCGTGGCGCCCGCTGATTCCAGCACCGCGACCCAGGCGCCGTCCGAGCCCAAGCGTGCCCAGCTGGCGCCACCGAGCGCCAGCACGGTGACGTCGGCGCTGACCAGCAGCTCGCCTTGCAACGTCGTGAAACGCAAGGCGCCCGAATCGGCCCAGCCCGTCCAGCGGTGGCGCATGTGAAAGCGCACGCCGGCCTGGCGCAGACGGTGCAGCCACGCACGAAGCAGGGGCGCAGCCTTCATGTCGGTTGGGAAGATGCGCCCTGAGGTGCCCACGAAGGTGTCGAGACCCAAGCCCTTGGCCCAGGCACGCAGATCATCGGGCGTGAACCGGTGGATCTGTGGCGCCAGATCGGCCTGCCGGCTGCCGAAGCGTGTCAGAAAGGCCGGCAGCGGCTGGGAATGCGTGAGGTTCAGGCCGCCGCGCCCCGCCAGCAGGAACTTGCGCCCCACGGAGGGCATGGCGTCGTACAGGTCGACACTCACACCTTGGCTGGACAGCACTTCGGCCGCCATCAGGCCGGCCGGGCCACCGCCCACGATCACCACGCGCGGGCCGGTTGACGCGCGTTCGGGCGTCTTCTCTTGGGGAATATCAGTCAAAGTCAGAAACGGAAACCGGAAGGCGAGGAGCCCGCAGGCGGCGCAGGCAAATCCGCTGGCGCCGGGGCCACATTGCGGCTGGATGCAGGCGACGCCGGCTTGCTCTCCGCTGGCGGCGCCAGGGGAGCTGGTTCAGGCCAGCGGTAGTTCAAGGGCAGACGGTCACGCTGTCGAAGGTAGGAAGGGTGATGCACAGGTAGTACTCGGGAAAGCGATACGCCTGGTTCGTCCGCTTGTCGGCCAGCCACAGGTAGCTGTCGAGGTTACGGTCCACCACCCAGCCGTTGGGGCCGGTGAACAGGCTGACGGGGTAGCGGCTCACCACGCGCTGCAACTCGTAGGGCAGGCCCTCGGTGGACGCCGTCGCGCCATTGGCTCGAATGGCTTGTGCCGGGCGGTCGCTGGGCGGGCGATCCGTGTAGGTGACGCGCCCATCAGGTCCTACCACCTTGTACAGCGCCCAGGCGGACGAACCGGACATCAAGGCCAGGAGAGCCAACAGAGACGACAGGACAGCACGTTGCATCTTCTTCCAACCTTGTTGATCAGCTCATGCCCTGGTGGCGCAACAACGCGTCGATCCGAGGCTCGCGGCCGCGGAAGGCCTTGAAGTTCTCCATGGCCGAGCGGCTGCCGCCCGCCTCCAGGATGGCCTCGCGGTAGCGGCGACCGACCTCGGGGTTGAGCACGCCGGTTGCCGGTGTGGCCGCCTCTTCAAATGCGGCATAAGCATCCGCAGAGAGTACCTCAGCCCACTTGTAGCTGTAGTAGCCCGCAGCGTATCCGCCTGCAAAGATGTGTGAAAAGCTGTGCTGGAAACGGTTGAACGCCGGGGGGATGTTGACCGCCACCTCCTGGCGAACCTCGTCGATGACCGACTGCACATTGGCTTCGCGGCCCGGCTCGGCATGCAGGCGCATGTCGAACAGCGAAAACTCGATCTGGCGCAGGGTCTGCATGCCGCTCTGGAAATTCTTGGCGGCGGTCATCTTGTCGAACAGTTCGCGCGGCAGGTGCGCGCCGGTGTCCACATGGCTGGTGAGCTTCTGGACCACGTCCCACTCCCAGCAGAAGTTCTCCATGAACTGGCTGGGCAGCTCGACGGCGTCCCACTCGACACCGCTGATGCCGGACACGCCGAGGTCTTCAACCTGGGTCAGCATGTGGTGCAGGCCGTGGCCGAACTCATGGAAAAGGGTGGTGACATCGTCGTGCGTCAGCAGGGCAGGTTTGTCGCCCACGCCTTTGGCGAAGTTGCACACCAGGTGGGCCACTGGCGTTTGCGTGGCGCCGTTGTCAGGGCGTTTCCAGCGGCCACGCACGTCATCCATCCAGGCGCCGGGGCGCTTGCCGGTGCGGGCATACGGGTCGAGGTAGAACTGGCCCACCAGCTTGCCGGCACGCTCGATGCGGAAGAAGCGCACCGATTCGTGCCACACGGGGGCGGTGTCGGGCTGGATCTTCACGTCGAACAGCGACTCGATCAGGCCGAACAGGCCCTTGAGCACGGTGGGTTCGGTGAAGTACTGCTTGACCTCCTGGTCGCTGAAGGCGTAGCGGGCTTCCTTGAGCTTTTCGCTCACGTAGGCCACGTCCCAGGCTTGCAGATCAGTGATGCCGCACTCGGTCTTGGCGAAATCACGCAGTTCGGCCATGTCCTTTTCGGCGAAGGGGCGGGCCCGCTTGGCCAGGTCACGCAGGAAGTCCATCACCTGCTGAGGGCTGTTGGCCATCTTGGGCACCAGCGAGACGTCGGCAAAGGTCTTGTAGCCCAGCAGTTGCGCCTCTTCCTGGCGCAAGGCCACGATCTCGGTCATCAGGGGCGTGTTGTCACGCTCCGAGGGGCCGAACTCGCTGGCGCGCGTGCTGTAGGCGCGGTCCATGGTTTCACGCAGATGGCGGTTGTTCGCGTACTGCATGATGGGCAGGTAGATCGGCATGTGCAGGGTCAGCTTGTGGCCTTCCTTGGACTCACCCTCGGCCATGGCCTTGGTCGCCTGGATGATGTCCTCGGGTACGCCGTCGAGCTCTTCCGCGCGGACGTAATGCGCGTAGGCATCGGTTTCGTCCATCACGTGCTCGGAGAAGGCCTGCGAACGCGCGGCCTGCAACTCCTGGATCTCGGCGAAACGCACCTTGGCCTGGCCTTGCAGCTCGGCACCGCCCAGCACGAAGGCACGCAGCGCGTTGTCGAGTGCGCGCTGGCGGGCATGGCTCAGGCGCTTTTCGGGTGGCAGGGTCTTTTGTGCCTCATTGAGGGTCTTGTACTTGGCGTACAGGCGTTCGTCCGCACCCAGGCGCGTGTAGAACTCGGTGATGCGCGGCAGGTTGTCGTTGAAAGCGGCACGCAGCTCGGCCGTGTCCGCCACGGCATTGAGGTGGCCCACGGCGCCCCAGGCGCGGCCCAGGCGCTCGGTGCTCACATCCAGCAGCAGAGACAGCGCGTCGTAGTCAGGCGGCACATCAGGGCCAACCACCTTGGCCAGGGCCGCTTCGGCGTCCGCCAGCAGGGTGTCCAGGGCGGGCGTGACGTGCTCTGGCTTG
>JACPOH010000217.1 GCA_016185075.1 Aquabacterium sp.
TGGAAGCGGCCTGGAAGCGGCCTGCATATTGTCCGTTGCCCGAAACACGATCAGCCGTGGTGTATTCCCCCGCTGGCCGAGCCCAAACCGCCTGCAGCGGCCATTTGGACCCACCTGTTTGCGGGGCCTGGCCGCCGCGCCTGTCTTTGGCGCGTGGCGACTTGCCTTTTTCGTCACCTTGGCGCTATCGTGCAGCTCCCCGGGTGAAACGCGTGAGGCCATGATGATCCGCATGCTGAGGCATTTGCTACTGTTGGGGCTGCTGGCAGGCCTCCACACCGTGTGGGCGGCCAGTGCGCTGATCTACCCACGGCACCAGGCCCGAAACGACCCTCAGTTGCAGTACATGCTGGAGGTCTTGCGCCTGGCTGTGTCCAAGTCCGGCAAGTCGTATGAGCTCAGGCAACGCGCCAGGGAAATGGTGCAAAGCCGTGCCATTGCCGAGCTGGCTAGCAACTCGGGGGCCGTCGATGTGATCTGGGTCATGAGCACGCCCGAGCGTGAAGCCCAGCTGATCCCCGTTCGGATTCCGGTGGACCGTGGCCTGATTGGTTGGCGATTGGCCTTGGTCAACGCGCAACGCGCCGACGTGCTGCGAGGGGTCAAGGACAGTGGGGCCTTGGCCCGATTCACCTCAGGCCAGATGCACGACTGGCCGGATACGGACATCTTGCGCGCCAATGGCCTGCCGGTGCTGGTGTCACCAACCTACGAGGGGCTGTTCCAGCAACTGGCCACCAATCGGATCGACTACTTTCCTCGTTCGGTGATGGAGATCCGCAACGAGTTGCAGTCCCATGACGGCTTGCCTCTGGCAATGGACGAATCAATCATGATCCGCTACCCGGCGGCCTTCTATTTCTTCGTCAGCAAGAAGCGCCCTGAGCTGGCGGCCTACATCAGCAAGGGGCTGGAGGCTGCTTTGGCCGACGGCAGCTTCCATCGCTTGTTCCGGCAGCACATGTGGCCCGTGCTGGAAGGGCTCAAGTTGCAGACGCGAACGGTCATCCAGTTGAAGAACCCGAGCCTGCCCGATGCCACCCCGCTGGCGCGCCGCGAGTTGTGGTTCGAACTCGACGAGTTGCGCGCCAAACCCAGGACACCATGAGAAAGGGGCCTCGAAAGGCCCCTTGCTTGCTCACCTCATGCCGTGCGGCAAGGATGGTCAACCCACCCACTTGCGGGCATTACGGAACATGCGCAGCCACGGGTCACGCTGGTCAGGCCGCCGGGCGAGCCGTTCGGGTTGAACGGATAGACCTCGGTGGCTGCGCCGGTGTTGTCCACGAAGCGCATGGCCTTGTGCACCTTGGCGGCGTTGCCGCGCTGCGAGAAGTTGGCAAAACCTTCGCCGTGCGACACGGCGATGGGCATGCGGCTGCCAGCCATGCCTTCGAAGAAGATCGAGGGGCTGTCCAGCACTTCGACCAGGCTCAGGCGGGCTTCAAAGCGGGTGCTCTGGTTGTGCGTGAACTTGGGCCAATCCTGTGCGCCCGGGATGATGGGGCTGAGTGCCGCCAGCATCTGGCAGCCGTTGCACACGCCCAGCGCGAAGGTGTCGTTTCGGCCGAAGAAGGCAGCAAACTGCTCGGCCAGCTTGGGGTTGAACATGATGGAGCGGGCCCAACCTTCGCCGGCACCCAGGGTGTCGCCGTAGCTGAAACCACCGCAGGCGATGAAGCCCTGGAACTGATCCAGGCGGGCGCGTCCGGCTTGCAGGTCGCTCATGTGCACGTCAAAGGTGTCGAAGCCACCTTGCGCCACGGCGTACGACATCTCCACATGAGAGTTCACACCCTGCTCGCGCAGGATGGCCACCTTGGGCCGAGACTTGTTGATGAAGGGCGCGGCCACGTTGTCCAGCGGGTCGAACGTGAGTTGCACGTGCATGCCCGGGTCTTCGGGCAGGCCGATGGCGGCGTGTTCACTGTCGGCGCAAACAGGGTTGTCGCGCAACTGGGCGATGCGCCAGCTCACTTCGTCCCAGGTCTTGTGCAGTTGCTCGAGCGGTGCGCTGAACACAGGCTTGGCGTCGCGCCAGACCTGCACCTCGTCCTTGGCTGCGCCCGTGAGGATGGGCTTGCCGATCACGTGGCTGTGCCTGCTCAGGCCGTGCTCACGCAGGGTCTGGATCACGGCATCGCGGTCGGCCGTGCGCACTTGCAGCACCACGCCCAGCTCTTCGTTGAACAGGGCCTTGAGCGTCAGCTCATTGCGGCGCTCGCCCACCTGGCCGGCCCAGTTCTTGGAGTCACCGGTGTCGGCACGGCTGTCGTTGATGCCGTCGCCTTCGGTGACCAGCATGTCCACATTGAGGCTCACGCCAGTGTGGCCGGCAAAGGCCATTTCGCACACGGTGGCCCACAGGCCGCCATCACCACGGTCGTGATAGGCCAGCAGCTTGCCTTGGGCGCGCAGGGCGTTCACGGCGGCCACGGTGGCCTTGAGCATCTCGGGGTTGTCGCAGTCGGGCACGTCGTTGCCGAACTGACCCAGCACCTGGGCCAGCATCGAGCCGGCCATGCGCTTCTTGCCTTCGCCCAGGTCGATCAGGATCAGGCTGGTATCCAGCGCCTGGCCATTTTCGGAAGTGATCAGTTGCGGTGTCAACGTGGGGCGGACATCGTCGATGGAGGCAAAGGCCGTCACGATCAGGGACACGGGTGCGGTCACCGATGGTGATCAGGAAGCGCTTGCTGGCCTTGCCCACGGGGATGGACACACCCAGCGCCGGGCACAGTTCCATGCCTACGGCCTTGACCGTGTCGTACAAAGCGGCGTCTTCACCGGCTTCGCCGCAAGCGGCCATCCAGTTGGCGGACAGCTTGACTTTCTTGAGTTCGATCGGCGCAGCCAGCAGGTTGGTGATGGCCTCGGCCACCGCCATGCGGCCCGATGCGGGCGCGTTCACCGAAGCCAGCGGGGTGCGTTCGCCCATGGCCATGGCCTCGCCGGCAAAGCCTTTGAAGTCCGCCAGGGTCACGGCCACGTCGGCCACCGGCACCTGCCAGGGGCCCACCATCTGGTCGCGCGAATTGAGGCCACCCACGGTGCGGTCACCGATGGTGATCAGGAAGCGCTTGCTGGCCACGGTGGGGTGACGCAGCACGTCGAAGGCGACCTTGTCCAGCGCCACGCCGGTCAGGTCCACCTGGCCACAATCCCATTGCACGCGCTTCACGTCACGGTGCATCTTGGGCGGCTTGCCCAGCAACACGTCCATGGGCATGTCGACGGGCTTGTCGGACCCGGGTTTGGTGGTGTCTTCCAGGATCAGCTCGCAGGCCTCGGTGGCCACGCCTATCACGCCAAACGGGCAACGCTCGCGGTTGGCCATCTCGGTGAACACGGGCAGCGATTCAGGGGCAATCGCCAGCACATAACGTTCCTGGCTTTCGTTGCACCAGATTTCCTTGGGCGCCATGCCGGTCTCTTCCAGTGGCACCTTGCTGAGATCAAAGCGCGCACCCTTCCCGGCACCGTCCACCAGCTCGGGGAAGGCGTTGGAGATACCGCCCGCGCCCACGTCATGGATGGCCAGGATGGGGTTGCTGGCGCCCAGGCCCCAGCAGTGGTTGATGACTTCCTGCGCGCGGCGCTCGATTTCGGGGTTGCCGCGCTGCACGGAGTCGAAGTCCAGCGCAGCAGAGTTGGTGCCGGCAGCCATGGAAGAAGCCGCCGCACCGGCCATGCCGATGCGCATACCGGGGCCACCCAGCTGGATCAGCAAGGTGCCGGCATCGAACTGGACCTTCCTGGTCTGCTCGCTGCTGATCGTGCCGATGCCGCCGGCGATCATGATGGGCTTGTGGTAACCACGACGGATGGCACCAGCGCCCTCGCCCACGGTCTGCTCGAACACGCGGAAGTAGCCACCGAGGTTGGCGCGGCCGAACTCGTTGTTGAACGCGGCACCACCCAGCGGGCCTTCGATCATGATCTGCAGCGGGCTGGCGATGTGCTCGGGCTTGCCGAACTTCACGGCCTCCCAGGGCTCATTGGTGCCGGGCAGATTCAGGTTGGACACCGAAAAGCCGGTCAGGCCCGACTTGGGGCGCGAGCCACGGCCTGTGGCGCCTTCATCGCGGATCTCGCCGCCGGCGCCCGTCGAGGCGCCAGGGAAAGGCGAAATCGCAGTCGGGTGGTTGTGGGTCTCGACCTTCATCAGCACGTGGGCCAGCTCTTCGCGGGCCTGGTACTGCGGGGCGTTGGTGTAGCCAGCGGGCATCCAGCGCTCGATCTGGTGGCCCTCCATCACCGAGGCGTTGTCGCTGTAGGCCACCACGGTGTGCTGCGGGTTGAGCTTTTCCGTGTTGCGGATCATGCCGAACATGGACAGATCCTGCGGCTGGCCATCGATCGTGAACTGCGCGTTGAAGATCTTGTGGCGGCAGTGCTCGCTGTTGGCTTGCGCGAACATCATCAGCTCGACGTCCGTCGGGTTGCGCTTCAGGCCCGTGAATGCGTTGACCAGGTAGTCGATTTCGTCATCCGACAAGGCCAGGCCAAACGTCACGTTGGCCTCTTCCAGCGCCTTGCGGCCCTGGCCCAGCACGTCCACATGGGCCATGGGTGCGCCTTGCTGCTCATCGAACAGGTGGCGGGCTTCATCGCGGCCCAGCAGCACGCTTTCGGTCATGCGGTCGTGCAGCAGCGCGGCGCAGGCGTTCAAGTCCTGTACGGCGAGGGACTTGGCCCCGCCCATGAGCGCGCCGATCACGCCGGCCTTGACGGTGATGCGGTACTCGGTCACGCGCTCGACCCGGCGGATGCCCAGGCCACAGTTGTGTGCGATGTCCGTGGCCTTGGAAGCCCAGGGGGACACGGTGCCCAGGCGAGGCGCCACCACGATCAGATCGCCCTCAGAGGGGCCATCGTAGGCATCGCCGTAGGTCAGCAGTGCCGACAGCTTGTCCAGCTCACCCTGAGGCAAGGCCTGGTCCAGGGCGACCCAGTGAACGAAGCGCGCATGCACGCCACTGATGCGGGGGTTGATGGCCTGCAGCTTGGGCAGCAGAGCCTGGACTTGGTGGGGGGCCAGGGCGTTGCCGCCCTCGAAGTGCATCAGGTTGGACATCGCTTGGGGGGTGCGTTCGGTCACGGCGGGGGGCTTGTCGTGAGGAAAAACGCGCATTTTACCGGGCTCGGGCCTGTCGCGCCTGAAATTCAGTGCCTTTCTCATGCCCCTGCCCGCGTCATAGCCCTCGCGAAATACGGATAATTCGCGTCCATGAGCATCACCATCAAAACAGGCGCCGAGATCGACGCCATGCGTCTGGCCGGCCGACTGGCGTCCGAGGTGCTGGACTACATCACCCCCTTTGTCAAAGCCGGTGTCACCACCGACGAGCTCGACAAGCTCTGCCACGACTACATGGTCAACGAACAAGGCTGTGTCCCCGCACCATTGAACTACGCCCCGGGTGGGCACAAGCCTTATCCCAAGTCCATCTGCACCTCCATCAACCAGCAGGTCTGCCACGGCATCCCCAGCGACAGAGAGTTGAAGGATGGCGACATCGTCAACCTGGACATCACCGTGATCAAGAACGGCTGGCATGGCGACACCAGCCGCATGTTCATCGTGGGCAACGGTTCCATCGCGGCCAAGCGCCTGTGCGCCATCACCCATGAAGCCATGTGGCGCGGCATTGCCAAGGTCAAACCGGGCGCCCGCCTGGGTGACATCGGCCATGCCATCCAGACCTTCGCTGAAAACCAGGGCTTTTCGGTGGTGCGCGAGTTCTGCGGCCACGGCATTGGCCAGAAGTTCCACGAAGAGCCTCAGGTCCTGCACTACGGCCGCCCGGGTACGCTGGAAGAGCTCAAGCCCGGCATGATCTTCACCATCGAGCCCATGATCAATGCGGGCAAGAAGGACATCAAGTCGCTGGGTGATGGCTGGACCATCGTCACCAAGGACCGCTCCCTGTCGGCCCAGTGGGAGCACACGGTGTTGGTGACCGAAACCGGCTACGAGGTGCTGACCCTGTCGGCAGGCAGCCCCCCTTTGCCCGACTTCATCACGTCGACCAAGACCTGATCGTTCAAAGCCCAAGGCCCTGCCGCAAACCGGTCAGGGCCTTCGCCATTGCAGTACCCCTACAACAACATGCCTCTGGACGTCGCCTCGCTGCGCTCGCAGTTCAAAACCGCCAAGACCGAGCTGCTGACTCAGTTCCAGCAAAGCCGCGCGTCCACCGTGACCGCCGGGCGCCTGCTCACCCAACTGGCCAAGCTCGTGGACCGCACCCTGATCCAGATCTGGGACGCTCACGCCATGCCCAGAGGTGCCGCGCTGGTCGCCGTGGGCGGTTATGGCCGTGGCGAGCTGTTCCCGCACTCGGACGTGGATGTGCTCTTGCTGCTGCCGGTGTCGCCCTCCGTTTTCGGGGACGAAAGCCTGGCGCCCAGCGTCGAGAGCTTCATCAGCGCCTGCTGGGACATCGGCCTGGAGATTGGCTCCAGCGTGCGCAGCGTTGAAGAGTGTGGTGAAGAAGCCCAGCGGGACGTGACGGTTCAGACCGCCTTGCTCGAGGCTCGCTTCATCTGCGGCTCCAGGGCACGTTTTGACGAGCTGCAGCACACCACCTTCGACCACCTGGACGTGGCCGCCTTCGTGACGGCCAAGATGCTGGAGATGCGCCAGCGGCACACCAAGTACGAAGACACACCCTATTCGCTGGAGCCCAACTGCAAGGAAAGCCCCGGCGGCCTGCGCGACCTCCAGGTGGTGCTGTGGCTGGCCCGCGCCGCGCGCCTGGGCAAGAACTGGCACGAGCTGGCCAAGAACGGCCTGCTGACCCCGTTCGAGGCGCGCCAGCTGCAGCGCAACGAGGGCACGCTCAAGCTGATCCGCACACGCCTGCACCAGATCGCGGGCCGCCGCGAGGACCGCCTGGTGTTCGACCTGCAGACTGCCGTGGCCGAGTCATTCGGCTACACCAACACACCGGCCCTGCGCGCCAGCGAGGCCCTGATGCGCCGGTACTACTGGGCAGCCAAGGCGGTCACCCAGCTCAACCAGATCCTGATCCTCAACATCGAGGAGCGTGTGCACGGCTCGCAGGATGCCCCCATGCGTCCCATCGACGCGCGCTTCATGGACCGTGGTGGTTTCGTGGAGGTGGTCAGCGACGACCTGTATCAACGTGACCCGCACGCCATCCTGGCCACTTTCCTGACCCTGCATCAGGACAACACGCTCAAGGGCTTGTCGGCGCGCACCTTGCGCGCGCTCTACAACGCACGCAACGTGATGGACGGCGCCTTCCGCAAGGACCCGGTCAACCACGAGGCCTTCATGGCGATCCTGCGCCAGCCCCAGGGCCAGACCCGGGTGATGCGCCTGCTCAACCAGACCTCCGTGCTCGGCCGCTACCTGTGGGTGTTCCGCCGCATCGTCGGGCAAATGCAGCATGACCTGTTCCACGTCTACACCGTGGACCAGCACATCCTGATGGTGGTGCGCAATGTGCGCCGCTTCTTCATCCCGGAGCATGCGCACGAGTACCCCTTCTGCACCCAACTGGCCGCCGAGTGGGACAAGCCCTGGCTGCTCTACGTGGCGGCCCTGTTTCACGACGTGGCCAAGGGCCGAGGCGGGGACCACTCCGTTCTGGGCGGGGTGGAAGTGCGCCGCTTCTGTCGTGATCACAACATCACGGGTGATGACGCCAAACTGATCGAGTTCCTGGTGGCCGAGCACCTGACCATGTCTCGCGTGGCCCAGAAAGAGGATCTTTCCGACCCCGACGTGATCCAGGCCTTCGCCAAGCGCGTGGGCAACGAACGCGCCCTCACCGGCCTGTACCTGCTGACGGTGGCCGACATCCGCGGCACCAGCCCCAAGGTCTGGAACGCCTGGAAGGGCAAGCTGCTCGAAGACCTCTACAAGCTCACGCTGCGGGCCCTGGGCGGCGCACGCCCGCACATGGACGCCGAAATCGAGGCGCGCAAGCAGCAGACCCGTCACACGCTGGCGCTGTACTACATGCCCACCGGCATCGAAGAGCCCCTGTGGAAGACGCTGGACGTGAGCTACTTCGCCCGGCATGACTCGGCCGACATTGCCTGGCACACGCGCATGCTGTGGCGCCATGTCGAAACCGAGAAGCCCGTTGTGGCTGCGCGACTCTCATCCGTCGGAGAAGGCCTGCAGGTGCTGGTCTACGCCCCTGACCGCCCTGACCTCTTTGCGCGCATCTGCGGGTATTTCGACAAGGCCGGCTTCAGCATCCAGGACGCCCGCATCCACACGTCCAAATCGGGCTATGCGCTCGACACCTTCCAGATCCTGGCGGCGGACAACATGGCTTTCGAGGGCGTGCACTACCGCGACCTCATTGCCCTGGTGGAAAACCAGCTGGCCGAGGCCGTCGCTTCCGACAAACCGTTGCACGAACCAGGCCGTGGCCGCCTGTCACGCCGTGTGAAGTCCTTCCCGGTCAAGCCTCGGGTCAGCCTGCGCCCCGATGAGCGCGCCCAACGCTGGCTGCTCAGCGTGTCGGCGAGCGACCGCTCAGGCCTCTTGTATGTGATTGCGCGCACGCTGGCGCGCCACCATGTCAATGTTCAGCTGGCCAAGGTCAGCACCCTGGGCGAACGCGTGGAGGACACCTTCCTGGTCACGGGTGACGCACTGCGCCAGGACAAGCTGCAGCTGACCCTGGAAACGGAGCTGCTCGAAGCCCTGTCGGCCTGAGCCCCCTCAGGCGGGTTCTTTCGGGTCCAGCATCAGTTCCAGGCGCGCGATCTGGTCTCGCAACAAAAGCCGGCGCTTCTTGAGGCGCCGCAGCGACAACTCATCGACGGGGGTTTGTTCGGCTGCGCGGTCGATCAGATTGTCCAGATCAGCGTGTTCCATCCTCAACTCGATGAGCTGGCGATGGGGTGAGTGCAGGTTTTCTTGCATCTTGGATGCCACGGGGCTCCATGATTAGGCGCTTGAACAAGGGATGCCCCGGGGCATCGCCACCCCCCGGATCCTACTGTTTAGCGATTATAGTTTTCCCATGATCAATGCACCGTCCAGTTTTCGCCTGGTGGCCGCCACAGGGATCCACCGCGGAGACCGGCCTTATCAGCAAGACCAAGTGGAAATCATCCCTCACCCACGGGTGCAGGGGTGTCTGCTGGCCGTTGTCGCCGATGGCATGGGGGGCAAGAGCGGTGGTCGCAAAGCCGCAGACCAGGTCATCATGACGGCCCGCCAGGTGTTTGACCGTTACGTGCCGAGCAAGGACGAATCCGCCCAGACCCTGGCACAGCTGGTCAACGAGGCCCACCTCATGATCAAGCTGACCGCCCTGGCCTTCGAAGAAGAGCCCCATTCCACCATCGGGGCCTACATCGTCAACCCCGACCTGTCTGCAGACATCGTGCACGCCGGTGACACCCGGGTCTACCACTTCCGGGGGCCCGAGCTGGCACACCGTACCTTGGACCACTCCTTCGTCCAGCGTCTGGTCGACGAGGGGCAGATCACGGAAGAAGAGGCCAATGTGCACCCTCAGGCCAAACTGCTGACGGGTTGCCTGGGCACCCAGCAGGATCCGCCCATCGCCACGCACCGCATTCACCAGCTGGAGATCGGCGACAGCCTGCTGGTGTGCTCGGACGGCCTGTGGCATTACTTCACGCCCAAGGAGCTCGGTGCCATCGTGCACACGCTGCCTCCGCGCGAGGCAGCCGAGATGCTGATCGGCAAGGCACGTCACCGCGCCCGTGCTGGTGGCGACAACCTTTCTCTGGCGCTGGTGCGTGTCGAAGCCCCTCTCAAGAAACACACCCTAAGTAATTGATTCGCAAGGGGTGTTTCATGCGGCCTCCATCGGCACGAGGCGCAAGCCCAGCATCTCTGCCTTGCGCCGCAAGTTGATTTCTACGCGCTGGCGGTAGCGTTCTTCGTAGTA
>JACPOH010000218.1:0-13001 GCA_016185075.1 Aquabacterium sp.
GCGTGGTCTTGCCCGCGCCAATGTCGCCCGTGACCACGATGAAACCCTCAGCCTGGTACAGGCCGAACTTCAGGTAGGACAGGGCGCTGCTGTGCCCCCGGCTGTCGAAGAAGAAGCTGGGGTCAGGGTTGAGCAGAAATGGCGCGCCGGTCAGGCCAAAGTAGGACTCATACATCCTGGGTCATTTCCTAGAAGCGGTGCCCCAAGCCAACGTACACCGCAGATTCGCTGCGGGTATTGGTCGACGGGTTATGCGTGAGTTGACGTTTGATGCCCATCGTGGCGGTCGTGTCGCTCATGAGCTTGGTACTCAGGCCGACCCGCGCGGTGAAATCCCTCGACAGCGTGAGCGTGTCGGTGGTGACGGTCGAGCCGCGTGACCAGCGCAGGCCACCGGTGAGGTTGCTCAGCGGCGTCAGTTTGTGGATGACTTCGGTGCCGAAGAAGTATTCCTTGGTTCGCTGAATGGGCGAGCCTCCCACGGTGACCGGTGTCAGCCGTTCGATGGGGGTGGTGCGCGTCAGGCCGGCGCTGAGGTTGATGTTGTCACGGCGGCCCGTGAACACCGCGCGGCCCGAGGTGGTCTCGCGTGTCACGGCACCGAGATTGATGGCGGTGGCAGACGCTGGCGCGGTGGCCTCGGCGCTTCGCCGGGAAGTCAGGCCGAATGTCGTCCAGGGTGTCTTGCGGCTGGCATCCAGCTCCCATTCCCGGCCAAAGACACTGTGCTTGAGCGTGGCCTTGAGCTGCGTGCGTTCATTGGGTTGCCAGCGAAGCTGTCCGCCTCGGACGGTGCCGCTGAAGGTTTGGCCTTGCGCTTCGCTGGACTCTCTGCCGAGAATCGGTCCCAGCGCGACATCTGGCGTGAGCGCATACAACAGCGAACCCGTGGCGGCTTTGCGCGTCAAAGCGGAGTCTGCCAGAGACGAGCCGGTTGGCGCAAAGATCGGGCTCTTGCTGTAGCTCGCTTCCAGCGCGTAACCCAGGCGCGCTGGCCGGCGCTCCCATCGAAGCTGGTGATTGTCTTCGGTGCCCTGGTTGTCGACGGCGTTCGAGCCGTTCGACACGGAATGTATCCAGGTGCGGCGCAACCTGGCCAGCAGCCAGGCCTCCCCGTCAAATTGACGCAGGAAAAACGGGCTGAGGCTCAAGCGCGTGTTGGTGGTGGTGTTGGCCGTGTTGTTGGCATCTGCCCTGGTGCCCACCGTCGAGGAATTGCTGGGCCGTTGCCTGGGCGGGCACCGTGGTCTGTGGTGCCAGCGTTTGCGCATGGGCCGGCCACCAGGCGGCCACCAAACCCAGCGTCAGGACCAGGCCGGCGCCTGGCTCAAGGTGCGTAGTAGCCATAGGTGTTCTTGCCCTTGGGGCCGCGGTACTTGTTGAGCATGCTCAGCACCACGGGGTGGTTTTCGACCGTGGCAAAGGCTTGCTGAACGGAGCTGACGGGCGTCTTGCCCGATTCGACCACCATGACGACCTGCCCCATGTGGGACGCCATCACGCGCGACTCCGTGGTCGACAGCAGCGGTGGTGTGTCAAAGATGATGACACGGTCGGCGTACTTGCTCGCGAGCTCTTCAAGGAGCTCGTCCATCGCGGTGCTAGCCAGCAGTTCGGTGGACCGCGAATTTGCTGTGCCTGCGGGCAGCAGCGTCAGCTTCGGGATGTTGGTCTTGAGCAGCACGTCCGACAGATCCAGGCTCTTGTTGGCCAGCAGATCCAGCAGCCCCTTTTGCGCCGATACGCCTACGCGCTCCAGCACCGAGGGGCGCAGCACATCGGCTTCGACCAGCAACACGGTGTGGTCCAGCTCCATGGCGATGCTGGTGGCCAGGTTGATCGCGGTCTGTGTCTTGCCCTCGCCCGGAATGGCGCTGGTCACCATGATCAGGTTGGCACGGTGTGGCCTGACGGCGGTCTGCCCCCTGACGTTTTCCAGCAGCGGCCGCTTGATGATGCGGAATTCTTCTTCCAGCTGCGAGCGAGGCTCGCCAGGCACCAGCAGGTTCGAACGCGACATCCGGCGCAGGTCCAGCTCGACTTCGCGGCTGCGGCGATCAGCTGCGGCAGAAGATGCCGCGGGCTCAGCCCTTGCAGGCGTCGGTACATCGGCAGCGGCCTGCGGGATGCGGATCGTCACCACCTCACCCAGGTCCTCGGTCGGTGCCGGGGCAGGGGGCGGCGTTTCTGGCGTGACGGCAGAGATGTCCACGCCTGCGCGGCGCAGTTCTTCCAGCCTTTTGGCAGCGCGTTCAATGGTGCTCATCTGGGGCCTCAAGGAAGAAGATGCTGGCTGACAACCACCAGCCAGGCGATGTTCACCAGGAAGAACGCCGCCACATTGATCAGGAAGAGCCTGTTACCCCTGTCGACGGTCTCGCGCATGGCGGGGCCGATGACCAGAGAGACGCTGCCCAGTACCGCGGCTTGGGCGACACCCGGGGCGGTTCGACCACACGGAACTCGGCCACCTTCGTGGTCTGGTCGATTTTCTCGCCCAACGAGGCGGACTCACGGCGCGTGACCAGTTGCTCGTAGTTCTTGCGAACGACCTCGTAGTCACGGTTGAGTTGGGCCAGCTCGGCTTCGACCTGAGGCATGCGCGATGCCATCGAGCGCGACTCGGCCAGTTGTGATTGCTGGGCCGCCACCTGGCCGCGCAGCGAGGCCACCTTGGCTTCGGCTTCGGCCAGGGCCACGCGAATACGTTGGAAGACGGGGCTGGTCGGGGCGGGGCGCATCTTGCCGCCGTTGGCACGCAGTTTGGCCTCGGCTTCGGCCTTGCGCTGCTGCTCGAGTTGGGCAATGTTGCGCTTGACGGCCACCACATCGGGGTGCTCGTCCGTGTAGCGGCGCATCAGGTCGTCCAGCATGCGCCGTTGCGCATCCAGGCGAGTTTCGGTTTCAGAGGCCTGCACGCCCATGCCGGGCCCCATGGCCTCGACCGGGATGGTCGGGTCTTCGTTGGCGAGCTCCTTGCGCAGGGCATCGCGAGACTGCTCTGCGGCCTGCAGCTCGACGCGCAGGCGGTTGAGTTCTTCCGTCGTGTTGGACATCCGTGCGAAGAAGTCCTTGTCGGCCGTACCAGTGAGGCCGAAGTTGCGCAGCTTGAAGTCCTTGACACGGTTCTCGGACTCGGTCAACTTGGCTTCATAGACCTTGATCTGGTCGTCCAGGAACTGGCGGGCCTGCTCCGAGTCGCGTTGCTTGTCCACGATGCCGGAGGTGACGAAGAGCGCCACCAGCTCCTCCACCACCCTTTGCGCCCGTTGCGGGTTCATGTCACGGTAGGTGATGGCAAACAGGTTGGCGTTGCCACTGGCCACCACCTTGATTTCCTTGGTGAAGCGGTCGATGACCTTCTCGCGGTCACGGTCGCTCAGGCCTTGCAGGCCGACGCGCGGCGACGAAATCAGCCGTTCGACATTGGGCCGGCTGATCAGTGTCTTGGCCAGCATGCTGACCTGTTGATCAATGTCAGGCTGGAAGGCCAGCCCGGTCATCAAGGGCTTGAGCACCGTCTGGGTGTCCACGAACACGCGCGCAGACGCTTCGTAGCGATCCCGCATCACCACCACGGCTGCCGCACCGAGCAGTGCAACCGCCCAGGCGACCGCCACGCCCAGCCAGCGGCGTTGCTGCATGGCGGTCAGGACACCTTGAACTTGTCGTAATACGTCGTCCATAAGGGAATCGGACAGGGGTCAGAACCAGCTCTGGGGCACGATGATGATGTCACCCATGTTCTGGCGGAAGGGCACGGACTGAGGTTTGGCCGCTTCGCCCACGATGCGGATCTGCTCGGTGGAGACACCCTGGAAGTTGTTGACCATGACCGTGACCACCGGCTCACGGATGTACTTGGCCAGCGCGGCTTCGATTTCACGTGACAAGTCTGCGGGTTGGCGGCCGGCGGCCACGATGTTTTCGACCAGCGGCAGCGAAATTCGGCCATCGGGGCGAACGGTCACCGTGGCTGACAGATCGGGGTTGCGCCAGACAACGATGTTCAGTTGATCCAGCGCGCCGATCTTGTAGAGTTGGTCAGGGCTGGCTGCCTTCACGGGTGCTGCCGGGTATCGGTCAAACGTACCGCATGCACTCAGGCCCATGGTCAGGGCGGCAATGGCGGCCAGACGCAGAACAGCAAATGGGGAATGGGCGGTTGATTGCATGGCTGTGCCTTCCAGTTTTCAAGCCTGTTGTTGAAGCAATGGTCGCAGCCTTGGTGAGCTGGCTAATCCATAAGCATAGGGCTATTTCGGTAGCTCCGGGTAAGAATTGCAGCGCTGCCCAACACCCATTCAGGCGTGTTGCCTAGCTGCCTTGCTGACCCGTTGCGGCCGTGAGCCGTTGCACCACGGCCCTCGCGCGCCCAGGCAGGCGATTGAGCAAGGGCTGCAGGTCCGCCAGATCCGCCCGGGTCCAGGCACCCAGCCAGATGCTCATCGGGATGTAGATCACTGCAAACAGGGTGCCGCACACAAACTCCATGACGGGTGAGTGTTGCCACAGCAGCAGAGGGGCGATGGCCATGCCCGCCAGGCCGGCGGCCAGCGCCAGCTTGGTGACCGCTTTGATGGGCAGGTGGATCTCATGCATGGTTCTGCGGATTCGCCACACCATGAGTGCCATGATGGCGAGGCGGGTGATGGCATGCGATGCAACCGCGCCGGGCAGACCATAAAGGGGCACCAGCGACACGGACATGACGACGCTCACGAAGATCGACATGATCGAGATCTGGGCCCACAGTTTCTGGTTGTCCGTGGTGGACAACAGGGCACCGAAAGCACCTTCCGTCAGGGTCAGCCCGCCAATCAAGGTCATGACACGCAGCACGTTGACCACGGGCTCATACTTGTGGCCATACATCATCAGGATGCCGGGCTCGGACCAAAGCAAACCAACGCCCGCCAGCAGCAGGCCCATGAAGGTGAAGTAGCGAATGGCTCTCGACAGGATGTCGTCCACTTTGCGGATGCCGCCTTCACCGTAGGCGTGGCTCATCAGGGGCATCAGCAAGGTGGTCAAAGCAGATGAGAGCAAATCGACGCCGCCACGGGTGAGGGCGGTGGCGATCGAGAAATAGCCCACCTCGGCGGGGCCGGTCAGCGAGCTCAGCAGCAAGGTCTCCATGGTCTTGTTGCTGAGCGCGGCCACGACCACCAGCACGATCGTCCACAGCAGGTGAGGCTTGAGTCGCGCGAGCGTGTCCGGGGTGCAGTCTGATGCGCCGGGGCTAATTTGCTCCTTGCGGAAAAAATACCGTGCCAGCAGCATGTAGGCGGCGCTGATGGCGCTGAAAAACAGGGCGAAACTGTCGAGCGAGGCGTGCATCAGCGCCAGGACGCCGGCGCCCACCGTGTAGGCGGTGCTCATGATCATGTTGGCAGCTCACGCTGATCGCGATGATCAACAGCAGCATGGTTGTGCTGCCCATCCATCCGGCGGGCTTGAAGAAGAAAACGAATACAGCAAACAGAATCAGCACGCCTGCCACGCTGAAAAACTGCTGTTTTCGAAGCCAGCGGTGTACGTTTTTGGCTTCTTCGGTTTCGCCCCGGCCTGTGCATTCCGAAATGAAACGGATACCGGAAACGCCGAGCCCGTGGTTGCCGATGGTGATCAACAGCCCAGACAACCAGACCAGGTAAGCGTACTGGCCATAGTCATGCGGGCCCAGGCTTCTGGCAATGATGATGCTGACCACGAACCCCAGCACCGTGGTGACATAGGTTGAGGCTGCAATGAGAGCGGCTGCGCGAAGATGAGAGGTCGGCTGAGGTGCTGTAGCCATGCTGCATCGCGCCGCGAACGTCGTCTTCGTGGCTAACGCGGTCGTGTATCGTTGTAGGATCGCCAGTAGAGAAGCACTCAATTGTATAGGAGAGATTCAATGGCGTCACGCCGTTACCACCAGATTGATTTGCTGCGGGCGTTGGCGTGTGTCATGGTGCTGGCTTTTCACTATCTGCATCGCGGGCATATGGAAGGGTGGGTGCCCTTTACCGGGCCGGCAGGGCTGGATTCCATTGCGAAATTCGGTTACCTCGGGGTGCAGTTGTTTTTCGCCATCAGCGGCTTTGTCATATATTTGTCCGCGCAAGGGGCGACCCCTAGAGCCTTCGCTGCTTCTCGTGCTGCTCGCCTTTATCCCGCGTTCTGGGCATCCGTCGTTTTGACAACCGCGGTTGTGCACCTGGGCGGGATTCCCAGTCTGATTGTGCCTTGGCGGGACGTATTTCTGAATTTCACCATGGTAGCGCACTGGTTTGGTGCCGAGTTTGTGGATTGGGCTTATTGGTCGCTGGCGGTGGAATTCCACTTCTACATCATGATCTGGATTTTGTTGCGCTTCGATCTGATGCGGCACATCAAGGTGTTGATGGCGGGCTGGCTCTTGATATCGCTGGCGAATTACATCCGCCCAGCCTACCCGGTCGAATTCGTGCTCGAAGCGCGTTGGGCCCCGCTTTTCTGTGTGGGTATCTGCGCGTATTTGATGCGTGGCGGAGACCGCTCACGGATGACCCATGGGCTGTTTTTCTTTGCCTCGGCGCTGTCGGTGGCCTATGCGTGGGCCCAGGCGGCTCGCATCAAGGAGTTCAGTCATGGTGATCTCATGGTGGCGGTCGCCGTGGCCAGTGCGATTCCGGTGCTGTTCTGGCTGATTTCGCGTCACCGCTTCGAGATGTCCGGTGGCAAGGCACTCTACTGGGCTGCCACGCTCACTTATCCCGTTTATCTGCTGCATGAGTACATCGGCTATGTGTTCATGACCCATCTGGCCCGCCTGGGGGTTCCGCCGGTCTGGTGCGTCTTGCTGGTTGCGGCCATGGTGTGGTTGGCCGCCTATGTGGTTCATGTCTACATGGAGCGACCGCTCTCCAAGGTCATCAGAAGGGCGGTGGCGGGTGGTTGACACTGGCAAGCGGGCGGAAGGCATGTCCTTCCTGTTCTTCATCTTTCTCGTGTATCTGTTCTTTCTCTATCTCCGGCCGATAGAGTTGTTTGCGCAGTGGCTGGCAGCGTACCGGCCCATGATGATCATCTGGCTGGTGGCTTTTGGTGGCTCGCTGTTTCACGTCCTGAAGCACAAGGATGCGGCGGCCACGGCCAAGCATTACTGGCTGCTGTTCTTCCTCATGTTTGCGGTGGCCCTGTCCTTGTTGTGGCAGGGCCGTGTCTCGGATGCGTTTTCGGCCATCGGGGATTTCAGTGCCTCGGTCTTGCTGTTCTTCCTGATCAGTTTCAACCTGCGGGACATGCGCCGCTTGCGTACCGCCTGTTTTGTGATCCTGTTGAGCCTGTTCCTGCTGGCAGTGGCTGGCGTCAGCGCCTACCACACGGGCTACATGTCCGAGGAACTGGTGCTGCAACAACGCAAGGATGATTGGACGATCGAGGCGCCCAAGGTGCGCCCACCCATCCCGGCTGAGGATAAGTCAGGTGCGTTCATGTGGCGCGTGCGCGGCGTCGGCTTTCTCAATGACCCCAATGATTTCGCTCAGGCCTTGATCATGGCGATGCCCATGCTCTGGTGGTTTGTGCGCAAAGGGGCCTGGATTCGCAACCTGATTTTCGTGGGTCTGCCAGGTGCGTTGATGGGGTATTGCGTGACACTCACCAATTCCCGCGGGGCCTTGCTGGGTATCGCCTCCCTGATGTTCTTCGGGATTCGCAGCAAGCTGGGCAATTTCAAGACCATGATGTTGATGGGTGGGGGGGCGCTTGGGGCCATCGTGATCGGTGCCACTGGGGGACGTGAGTTTTCGTCCAAGGAGCGGTCGGCGGAAGAGCGCATCGAAGCCTGGTATGAAGGCTTCCAGATGCTCAAGTCATCACCACTGTTTGGGGTGGGTTACGGCGGTTTTACCGAGCGCTATTACCTGACAGCACATAATTCTTTTGTGCTTGTGGGGTATATGACCTGCGCCTGGTTTCTGTCTCGGACTTACCAGCCGGTGTTGTATTGCCTGCTGGCACTCTGCACGGCCGTCTGGGTGTGCGCCTGCCGTTCGCCCGCGTGCGCCAATATCGAGCCACTGCGTGCGCCCTTGGTATGGGTCAAAATGACTTTTGCCATGGTCATATTGTCGATCGCGGCGGTATATTTTTTCATTTTCATGCACCACGTTGGTGGTTGATCAGGCGTGTCGAGCGGTGTGCACGTATTTGAGGGCCCTGTATACAAGGGGGTGGCCGTATACGGGGTGAACCTGCTAGACTTGCGCCGTCTTTTTTGACCAGGGTCATGCATTCATCATATGGTTTTATTCCTCGCCCTCTTGGTCTTGCTGATTCCGGTAGCCTTGGTCTATTGGGAGATCCGCAAGAAAAACCTGCTGGTTTGGCTGGGTAGCTATTTCAAGCAGGATTGGCGGCCAGCGTCGGCGGCCAGCGGAACGCGCCATGTGATGTTCTGTTTCGTGGATCACTATGAGCCGCAATGGCTCAAGCCGAGCTACGAGGTGGAAGTGCAGCGCGTGGCCCGTTGGCGGCAGGACTACCCGAAGCTGTGCGCAAAGCACCGGGATGCCGATGGCCGTCCGCCCGTTCACTCCTTTTTCTACCCGGAAGAGGAATACCGCCCCGAGCACATGAACGCGCTCGTGGAGCTGTGCCGGATGGGCCTGGGCGGGTCAAGGACCATGGCGCCTTGCCGGTGGATGCCAACGGCAAGCCGCTGTGGTCCTTCATTCACGGCAACTGGGCCTTGGACAACTCTCACCCCGATGGCGTGTGCTGCGGTGTGAACAACGAGCTCATCGTGCTGCGTGAAGAGGGCTGCTACGCCGACTACACCTTCCCGGCCGCACCAGATCCCTGCCAGACCAGCACGATCAACAAGATCTACTACGCCAAGGACGATCCTCACAAGCCCAAGTCCCATGACACCGGCGTGCGGGTGAAGGTCGGGGGCAAGGCCTGGGGGGATCTGATGATCATCCAGGGGCCCATCGGCTTCATGTTCAAGAACCGCAAGTTTGGTCTGCTGCCTCGCATCGAGAACGCCGATGTGCGCACGAGCATCCCCCCGACGCCGGACCGCATCGACGCGTGGGTCGAGACGGGCATCCACGTCGAAGGGCGCCCCGAGTGGATCTTCATCAAGGTGCACACGCACGGCACGCAAGAGCGTGACATCAACACCTTGCTGGGCGAGCCCATGGACAAGGCGTTCAGCTACCTGGAAGAGAAATACAACGATGGTGTGAACTGGCAGCTGCACTATGTCAGCGCCCGTGAAACCTACAACATCATCAAGGCGGCTGAAGCGGGTTTGTCGGGCAACCCGAACCAGTACCGTGATTACCTGATTCCCCGCCCGACCTTCGTGCCGCAGTCTGGCGCCTGATGCATGAGCTGGCTGATCGTCGCAGGCCTGCTTGGGGTCGCACTCTTTCTCTATTCCTACCTGGTCTACCCGCTGCTGCTGGCCGTGGTGGCCGGTCTGGCCCAGTTCAGGCGGGATGTGGCGTATGCGTTCGGGAAAGCGGAGCGTCGGGCTGAAGCCAGCTTCGAGTGGCCTCAGGTGGCGGTGGTCATCGCCGCCTACAACGAGCAAAAGCACATCGCCGAGCGCGTGCAGAACCTGCTGAGCCTGGATTACCCGGCGGATCGCCTGGCCATCTACATCGGCTCGGATGGCAGCCGTGACGACACCGGCCGCATTCTTCAGACCTTCTCCGACCCCCGCTTGAACGTCTTCCTGTTCGAACAGAACAGAGGCAAGGCCTATGTGCTCAACGATCTGGTGTCGCGCACGGGCGAAGCGGTGGTCGTGTTCTCGGATGCCAACACCTTCTTCGCGCCCGATGCGCTCAAGCAGTTGATGCGGCCTTTCGCCGATGAGGCCGTGGGCTGCGTGAGCGGCGAGTTGCACTTGACCAGTGCCGGTGGCAACAACCAGGATGGGCTGTACTGGCGTGTCGAGCAGTTCCTGAAGTTCTTTGAAAGCCGTATCGGGGGTGCGCTGGGCGCCAACGGGGCCATCTATGCCATTCGGCGGCGTTTCTGGGTGCCGCTGCGGCCGGACACCATCTGCGATGATTTCTGCATTGCCATGAACGTGTCGGCCGCAGGCGGGCGTATCGTGTACACGCCGGCCGCACGTGCGGAAGAAGAGATGCCCGAATCCATTGGCGACGAATACCATCGCCGCATTCGGATCGGCATCGGCAACTTTCAGGCGCTGGTCAGAAGCCCCGAGTACCTGACTCGCACATCGTGGGGGACCAGGTGGTCGTATGTGTCTCACAAGGTGCTGAGGTGGCTGGCGCCTCACTTGATCTTGTTGTCGCTGTGTGCATCCATCGCGCTGGCCGTGCTGGCTCCGGTCTGGTGGTGGTGGGTCGCGGTGCAGGCGCTGGGCCTGGGGGCGGCATGGGCAGCCTATGGCCTGACGGGCCGAGGTGCCCGCTTGCCGTCCGTGCTGAATGTGCTGGGCTACCTCTTTGCCCTGAACTGGGCGTTTGTGGTGGCGTCCTGGCGTTACGTGTCTGGCTCTTACAGCGGCTCATGGCGTCGCACGAGCCGTTGAATTCTCAATAGATTGACAGATGGGTGGTTCGGGTATGGATCAAAAGCTCAGTAGCCTGGTGAAGCGGGTGCTGTATCACCATCGCACCCAGGGCAAGGCGGTGGAGGGGGTGCACATCCGAGGCATCACCGACGCATTGCGTGCAGACGGCGTGGCGGTGGACATCATCTCCTTGCCGGGCGCCGACCCTTATGTCACGCCCAAGGCCATGTCGCCCACGCAGCAGGCCACGTCGCTGATGAAGCTGGTGGCCCGCTTCCCTGAGCCGCTTTTCGAGCTGGCCGAACTCGCTTACAACGCCGTGGCCGCCTGGCGTGTCGCTCGTTACCTGGCCAAGGCGGGCAAGGTGGACTTCATCTACGAACGCTATTCGCTGTTCATGTTTGCGGTGGTGTGGCTGGCTCGGTTCAAGAACATCCCCATCATCCTGGAGGTGAACGACTCTTCCACCGTGGAGCGCGTGCGTCCGGTTTACTTCCTTCGACTCGCCACGGCGCTGGAGGGCTGGGTCTTTCGAAATGCGTCGGGGCTGGTGTTCGTGTCGGGTGTGTTTCGAGATCGCATCCAGGCCGCACACGGTCGCATTGCGCCGGCCATCATCACGCCCAATGCGGCCAACATCGACAAGTTCAGCTATACACCCGAGCAGCGCGAGCAGGCTCGCCAGAAGTGGAAGCTGGATGGCAAGGTCGTGTGTGGGTACCTGGGCGCCTTTGTACCCTGGCATGCCATCGACAAGTTCGTGTTCGAGATGGCCGACCACCTGAAGGCGCGGCCTGAGCTGGTGCTGTTGCTCGTGGGGGATGGCGCGACCTATCCTGAGGTCGCCGAGTTTGTCCGCCAGCGCGGCTTGCAGGATCAGGTCATTTTGACGGGCCGTGTGCCGCACGATGATGTGCCTGGGCTGCTGGCCGCCATGGACATGGCGATTCTGCCGAGCGCCGGAGACTACACCTCACCGGTGAAACTGTTCGAGTTCATGGCCTGTGGCATTGCGCCGATCGCGCCTGATTTCCTGCCCATTCGCGAGGTGCTCAAAGAGGGCGTGACGGGCTGGACCTTCCCTGCTGGCAAGCTGGATCAGGCGGTGTCCATGGTGCTGGCCAAGAGTGCGGATGTGACCGAGCTGAAGAAGGTCGGCGTGGCGGCGCGCACGTACATCGCGGCGGAGCGCCAGTGGCGCAACAACGTGGTGCAGCTGGTGGAGTTTGTACTCAAGGTGTCGGGGCGTTGACATGCTGGCCAACGTCAGAGCGGACCTTGCATCGAAGCGGCGCCTGTATTCTCAATACGGTACCGACTACTCCCTGCTTCGTACCTTGATGACCGATGGCACGTCGGCCAACGTGCTGTACCGTGCTCAGGAGTGGCTGGCCTCGCATTTTGGCAAGGTGGCCGGTCTGCCGCCGCACATTCTGAACAAATGGTTCAACGGCTGCGTGATCGGCATTGGTGCACGTTTCGAGCCTGGCTTCGTCTTGATCCATCCCATTGGGGTGGTGATCAATGCGAGCGTCAAGGGCGGTCGCGATGTCTGGTTGGAAAGCAGCGTGGTGATCGGCGACAACCGCGGCGGTAGTCCGGTTCTGGGGAATGGTGTGTTTGTGGGCTCGGGTGCCAAGGTCATCGGGCCTGTCACCGTGGGTGATGGCGCGCGCATCGGCGCCAACGCGGTGGTGCTCAAGCATGTTCCTGCTGGTGCCACAGCCCTTGGGATTCCTGCCGTGTCGCGTTTGCCGGGCGATTGATCAACTGATCTGTTCTCTCGCCCCTGAGACGGACATGAAAAAGCCCACCAGGGCAAGCTGGTGGGCTTTTGAGTTTTTGTGCGCAGGGCCCTTTGTCAGCGGCCCTCCGCTTGCTGGTTTACCGCTCGACGGCGCCGATGTCCGCAGCAGCCCCGTTGACGGCACGGGTCTTGACCGAGAAGGTCGACACATCGTACTGGTACTGGACGGGGTAGGCCGTCACGGCGGTCAAGTTGGCTTGTGCGGTATCCACCACCGGCGAGCCACTGGTCGGGATGAAGGTGTTCTTGTCAACGGGCAGGGTGGTGCCCTTGATCAGGTTGGACCAGCCCGTCACCGTGCCGGGCACCGTGTGCCATGGATCCGAATCGGCCAGCGTGGTGCTCGACCAGTTCTTGCCCAGGGTCAGGTTGCCGCCGCTGGTCCAGTAATTCTTGAATTCGCTTGAAGAAGCGTAGTCTGCTGAAGAGGCGCGCAAGCTGGGGTAGGTGACCGTGGGGGCAAAGTAGAACACGTTGTTCCAGACCTGGGCGGACTCTTCTGTCGTCGACAGCTGGAAAACTTGACCGCTTGTGCCATTGATGACGACGGTGTTGTTGTAGAAGTAAAGTGTGCCCTTGCGGAAGGTGGGCTCCCCCCAAAGGTCGGTTGGCTTAGCAAAATAGTGGTCGCCGCCGTAGTGAATGGCGCTGCCCTCGTCGCCGTTC
>JACPOH010000218.1:13049-14986 GCA_016185075.1 Aquabacterium sp.
CGCCGTTCTTGACAATGACGTTGCCATAGACGTAGGCGGTGCGGTAGGCCGCATATGTCTTGGCAATGTTGAAGAAGTCTTCGGCCTCGACCAGGTCGATGGAGTGCGCGCCGCCGTTGAGGTAGTTGTAGCGCACCACGGCGCCAACCGAACGGTCTTTGATGGCATTGCCCAAGGCGCCAGCGCGTAGCGGGCCAAAACGGTTGTACTCGTACGTGATGTTCACACTTTGCATGTACACGTTGTGCTCGTGTACATCACCCACCACGCCGTTGTCGTAGATGTGGTTGCCGGCCAGGCGGATGTTCTTGGTGACGGCAAAATCCCCATCGTTGGTGGACTTGCTGAAGATGCCGTTGGTGCAGTCGTGGATGACGTTGTCGGCGATGGTGATGTTCTGGCCGCGATCCAGCCAGATGCATGCTCCGAAGGCGTCGTAGGTCCGAACCACGCCTGTTGAATCGGTAAAGGCATTGGCGGCCGTGGGCGTGGTGCCAGCGGGGAGAGGGGTGGCGCCGCGGATTTCCAGTCCATCAATCTGGATGTAGCTGGGGTAAGCCGTCCAGGCCGCAGTGGACAGCGGCTTGACCACGATGATGGAGCGGGTTTCGTGCAACAGGGCGCCGTAGGCCAGGCCACGGCGGGTGGTGGCGCCCTGGCCATCGACGACGGGGCGCTGGCCGGTCGAGCTCTTCACGCCGCAAACCCGGATGGGGGCGGAGGCCGTGCCATTGCCCGAAATCATGAACTTGCCCTTGTAAGGCGTGGCGCTGTAGAAAATGCGCACGGTGTCGCCCGCCACGAGCTTGTCCCAGGGGACCAGATCCAGCGATGCCAGCTGGCCCGTGCCCGGACCGACTTGATAGTCCGTGCCCTTGCCGGATGCCACGCAGTCGCCGACGATCTGCACGGCCGAGCTGGTTGCGGGAGCAGGGGCCGGAGCGGGGGCAGGCGCCGGAGCGGGTGCAGGGGCCGGAGCGGGGGCAGGTGCCGGAGCGGGGGCAGGCGCCGGAGCGGGGGCAGGCGCCGGAGCAGGCGCCGGAGCCGGGGTAGGTGCAGGTGCCGGGGCGGGTGCTGGAGCAGGCGCCGGGGCCTCATTGGAGGTCGCTGGTGCCGGGGCAGCGGCCACGTTGGACGTGTCGGTGGTCAGGCCAGCCGAAGGGTCCGACCCGCCACCGCCGCCGCAGCCTGTGATGGCAGCGCTCACGCTGATGATGGCGACACAGCTGTTGATGAAGTTCAGGCGCTCAGTGCGATGGGCCAATTGGTCGGCGATGAGTGTGGACTTCAGTTTCAAGGTGTGCCTCTGTGGTCGGAGTGCATGTGCAGGTAGGCTGTAGCGTATTCAATAAATCGATCATTTCGACGTCGCATTTGTATGCAGACGTTTCAAAGGTTCGAATCGATCCCCGCATCATAAGGCCAGTGGCAACGGTGGAAGCCGCACGCTTGGCCGGATTTCCCCGTGGTTGGCGACCGATCTTCTGGTTTGTTGTGGGCAGCGCAGTCGTTCGGCGCGCTGTTCAGTTGGTGGCGCCGATATCGGGTGCAGCCAATTCAGTTGCTTGCAAATGCCGGCCAGTCAAGATTGGCCCTCAAACGAATATCTGTGTTTGAATATCGTGGCCGATTTTGGATATGGGTTGATGCCCCAAATATGATCCTGATCTTGGTGAGCTCGCCGGACGTGGTGGGCTGCTGCATGAAAGTCCAATGAAGGCCAGGCGAGCCAAGCGTGATGAATTCACGGCTTCAAATCCCGGGAGTCAGGGGCTGTGAAAGCGCAGTGGGCTCGCTAGTCCGTCTTGAACAACTCGCAAGCTGTTGATCTGCAATGTGATTTTGGCCGGAGTGTGGTGCGATATTTGCAAGGAAACAAATACCACCCCTTCGCTTTCTTGCAAATTCTGCAGACCATGAAGCCCCACACCCGCACA
>JACPOH010000162.1 GCA_016185075.1 Aquabacterium sp.
GCCCTGCGCTACAACACGGGTGAGCCCGGCGCCATCCATGTGGGCTTGCGCTGGATGCCTGCGACTGACCCCGCGGGCATGGTGATGCTGTCGGTGTCCAATGACGGCGAACCCGTGTCGGCCGACACCGAGCGCTCCTTGTTCGAGCCCTTCTTTTCCACCCGCAGCAGAGGCACGGGCCTGGGCCTGTATATTTGCCGTGAACTGTGCGAGCGGCACGGCGCCAATATCGACTACCGCCTGCACCCTCCGCCCGTTCGTCACCGCAACGAGTTTTTCGTGACGGTGCCTGTTGAACCCAACGGCCAGACCAGCCCGACAGCATGAGTTCCCCTGCCCACCACCGCCTGCTTGTCGTGGATGACGAACCGGATCTGCGCACGCTGTACGAGCTGACCTTGCTGCGCGAGGGCTACGACATCGAAACGGCCGGCAGTGTGGAAGACGCGCGGCTGCTGCTGGCCGAGCATCGCTTCAGTGCAGTCATCACCGACATGCGCCTGCCCGACGGGAGCGGGCTGGACATCCTCAGGCAGATCGAAGCCGAAGGCCGCCCGGAAAAAACCATTGTCATCACCGCTTATGGCTCGGCTGAAAACGCGGTCAGCGCGCTCAAGGCCGGCGCCTATGACTACCTCACCAAACCGGTTGACCTCAAGCAGTTCCGTGCCGTCATCGCCTCTGCGTTGAGCGACGAGACACCGCCAGGCGCTCACGAGCCCACCCACGGCGGCCAGATCAACACGGGCGGACATGCGGCCCCCTCCAGCGCAAAGGGCCGCTCGGCCCTGTCCAGGCTGGCCGGCAACAGCGCGAGCATGCAACAGGTGCGCGTGTTGATCGACAAGGTTTCTCGCAGCATGGCGCCCGTGCTGCTGTGGGGCGAATCGGGCACAGGCAAGGAGCTGGTCGCCCGAGCCATTCACGATGTCAGCAACCGGGCATCGCACCCCTTCATCGCCGTCAACTGCGGCGCCATCCCCGAGCAGTTGCTGGAGGCCGAATTCTTTGGCTTCCGCAAAGGCGCCTTCACGGGCGCCAGCGAAGAACGCGAAGGCTTCTTCCAGGCGGCCAACGGTGGCACCTTGTTTCTCGATGAAATCGGTGACCTGCCCCTGGCCATGCAATCCAAGCTGCTGCGCGCCATCCAGGAACGCGCCGTGCGCGCCGTCGGCGCCACACAAGAGGTTCAGGTGGACGTGCGCATCATCAGCGCCTCCCACAAGGACCTGCAGGCCGAAGTCAACGCCGGACGCTTCCGCCAGGACTTGTTCTACCGCCTCAACGTCATCCAGATCACCTTACCCGCACTACGGGATCGGCTGGAGGATCTGCCCCTTCTGAGCCAACGCATCCTCGAACGGATCGCGCACGAGTCCGGCATGACGGCGGTGCCGCAGTTGAGCCTCGCAGCGCAATCGGCGCTGCTCAGCCACCGGTTCCCAGGCAATGTCCGAGAGCTTGAGAACCTTCTGCACCGGGCGGTCGCCCTCAGCACGCAGCACGTCCTTGAGCCTGAAGACCTCGGTCTGGTCACGCCCCCTGTGCCACTGGAAAAGATTGAAGTGGAAGTGCCTGCCCCCATTCATGCCCCCGGCGGTGCGCGCGCTGAGGCCCCACTGCCCACCGATCTGGCAGCGCACCTTGATCAGATCGAGCGCGACATCCTGGTGCAGGCGCTCGAGAAGCACAGGCTCAATCGCACCGCCGCAGGAGCCAGCCTGGGTTTGTCACTGAGACAGATGCGCTATCGGATGGCCCGTCTGGGCGTGCAAGTCAACGACCAGGGCATCGTGCTGGGCGAGCGCTTTGACCCGGACGCCGAAACTGAGCAAGGTTGAGGGCACATGCTGGAGCCCCTCGACAACACGGGCCGACACCTCTGGCAGAGTGGCTGGTACACGCTGGCCCGCCCGGTTCCGTCCCCCAACTTCGGCCCGCGGCCGGCCGGTGCGCGCATCACGCTGGCGGTGATCACGAACACGTTGCACCAGGGCGCAAGCGCGACCCCGGCTGCGCCTTCGACTGGGCCCGTCTGCAACAGCTGACAGACTGGCCAAGCGCCTGTCTGGCGGGTCTGGACACCCCCTTGCGCGGCGCCTAACCGCCTTGCGTTCGGCTGTCATGCCGACTTCCCCCATTGGCGATTTCCCTCGTTTTTCCCCCTGTTCACGGGGTGGGCGCAAAAAGGCGTTATAGTCACACCCAGACACTACAGGTAGTGCTTTGCAGCACACAAAACACCAGATATAGTGTCCTCCGCAGTTGGCAGCTGTGATCGCAGCTGCCTGATTTCAACAGGCCAGACACCGCAACCGCGCGCCAGATCGGCCTGGCGATCCTGAAGGGAATTACATGCAAACGTCCACGCCCAGCACCATGCCCATCCCCGCCTCTGTTCTGCCCGGCGCCGCCGCTGTGGCAGTCGAGCCGCGTCAGTCCGCGTACTCCGCTTATCAGATCATCCGGCGCAATGGTGCGGTCGTCTCGTTCGAACCCAGCAAGATCGCCGTGGCCCTGATGAAGGCCTTCCTGGCTGTGCACGGCACGCAAGGCGCGGCATCGGCCTCCGTGCGTGAAACCGTGGACGGTCTGACCGAAGCCGTGGTGCGCGGCCTGCTGCGCTCGCGTCCGAGTGGCGGCACCTTCCACATTGAAGACATCCAGGATCAGGTCGAACTGTCCCTGATGCGTGGCGGCCACCACGAAATCGCCCGCGCCTACGTGTTGTACCGCGAGCGCCGCGCACAAGAGCGTGCCAAGCAGGCTGACGCCCAGCAAGCTGCCACCCTGCCTACCCTGACCGTGATCGACCGCGGCCAGCGTGTGCCGCTGGATCTGGCCCGCCTGCAGGCCCTGATCGAATCCGCCTGCGCCGGCCTGGGTGACGATGTCAAGCCCGGCCCCATCCTGGCCGAGACCCAACGCAATCTGTATGACGGCGTGTCCATCGACGAGGTCTACAAGGCCGCCATCCTGGCCGCCCGCACGCGCATCGAGCACGACCCGGCCTACACCCGCGCTACCGCTCGCCTGCTGCAGCACACCATCCGCCGCGAGATCCTCGGCGAGGAAGTGACGCACGCCGAAATGGCCACGCGCTACGCCGACTACTTCCCCGGCTTCATCAAGAAGGGCGTGGAAGCAGAACTGCTGGACGAGCGGCTGCAACAGTTCGACCTGGCCCGTCTGGGCGCCGCGCTGAAGTACGAGCGCGACCTGAACTTCGACTACCTCGGCCTGCAGACCCTGTACGACCGCTACTTCCTGCACCACAACGGCACCCGCATCGAGATGCCCCAGGCCTTCTTCATGCGTGTGGCCATGGGCCTGGCCCTCAACGAAATCGACCGCGAAGCCCGCGCCATCGAGTTCTATGAACTGCTGTCCTCGTTCGACTTCATGTCGTCCACGCCGACGCTGTTCAACTCCGGCACCCGTCGCTCGCAGCTGTCGTCCTGCTACCTGACCACCGTGCCCGACGACCTCGACGGCATCTACGAAGCCATCAAGGAAAACGCCCTGCTGTCCAAGTTCGCCGGCGGCCTGGGCAACGACTGGACCCCGGTGCGCGCCCTGGGCTCGCACATCAAGGGCACCAACGGCAAGTCGCAAGGTGTCGTCCCCTTCCTGAAGGTGGTCAACGACACGGCCGTGGCCGTGAACCAGGGCGGCAAGCGCAAGGGCGCCGTCTGCGCCTACCTGGAATCGTGGCACCTGGACGTGGAAGAGTTCCTCGAGCTGCGCAAGAACACCGGTGATGACCGTCGTCGTACCCACGACATGAACACCGCCAACTGGATCCCCGACCTGTTCATGCGCCGCGTGATGGAAGGTGGCGACTGGACCCTGTTCTCGCCTTCGAGCTGCCCCGACCTGCACGACAAGTTCGGCGTGGCATTCGAAGAGGCTTACACCGCGTATGAAGCCAAGGCCGACCGCGGCGAGATCAAGCCCTTCAAGCGCATCAAGGCCGTGGACCTGTGGCGCAAGATGCTGTCGATGCTGTTCGAAACCGGCCACCCCTGGATCACGTTCAAGGACGCCTGCAACGTGCGCTCGCCGCAGCAGCACGTCGGCGTGGTGCACTCTTCGAACCTGTGCACCGAAATCACCCTGAACACCAACGGTGGCGAAATCGCCGTGTGCAACCTGGGCTCGGTCAACCTGGCTCAGCACATCAAGGATGGCGCCATCGACCAGGAGAAGGTCAAGAAGACGGTGAAGACGGCAATGCGCATGCTCGACAACGTCATCGACATCAACTACTACGCCGTCAAGAAGGCCCGCGACTCCAATCTGCGCCACCGCCCCGTCGGCCTAGGCATCATGGGCTTCCAGGACGCGCTCTATCAATTGCGCGTACCTTACGCCAGCCAGGAAGCCATTGAATTCGCCGATCGCTCGATGGAAGCCGTCTGCTACCACGCTTACTGGGCCTCGACCGAACTGGCAGAAGAACGTGGCCGCTACAGCAGCTACCGCGGCTCGCTGTGGGACCGCGGCATCCTGCCGATCGACTCGCTCAAGCTGCTGGCCGAGCAACGTGGCGGCTACGTCGAAGTCGACACGAGCACCACGATGGACTGGGATGCCCTGCGCGCCCGCATCGCCATGTTCGGCATGCGCAACTCCAACTGCGTGGCCATCGCCCCGACCGCGACCATCTCCAACATCATTGGTGTGGACGCTTCGATCGAACCCTGCTTCGGCAACCTGTCGGTGAAGTCCAACCTGTCGGGCGAGTTCACCGTGGTCAACGAGTACCTGGTGCGCGATCTGAAGAAGCTCGGCCTGTGGGACGACGTCATGGTCATGGACCTCAAGCACTTCGACGGCTCGCTGCGCCGCATTGACCGCGTGCCTGAAGACCTCAAGAACCTGTACGCCACGGCTTTCGAAATCGAACCGGTGTGGCTGGTGGAAGCCGCCTCGCGTCGCCAGAAGTGGATCGACCAGGCCCAGTCGCTCAATATTTATATGGCGGGCGCATCGGGCAAGAAGCTGGACGAGACCTACAAGCTGGCATGGCTGCGCGGCCTCAAGACCACCTACTACCTCCGCACCGTTGGTGCCACGCATGCCGAGAAGTCGACCGTGTCTCGCGGCCAACTCAATGCCGTGTCGAACATGGTGGGTGGCGGCATGAACGCTGCACCGCAGCAAGCCGCAACCCCTGTTGATGCCATGCCTGCCGAGCCCGCGACCGACATCAAGTTCTGCTCGATCGACAACCCCGATTGCGAAGCTTGCCAATGATCGATGGCTGCTCATGCTTGAAGACCATCACCATGAGCACCATCACAAGGCCTCGACATCTCATCCAAGGTGCGAGGCCTTGTTCAACTGATGCTTTGAACTGCGCTTCAAAACACACTCAATCGATGCCTTCTTGATGTTTTCGATGCAAGCCCGCAACAACCAAGGGGCTTTGATGTCAAGAAGTGCTTGGTGTTTTTAACAACACCCTTTCATAATCCGACTCCATAGGATGTTCACCATGCTGGTCTGGGAAGACGACTCCTCCAAATCATCTTCAACGCCAATCGGTTCTGTGCCCTCTTCGCTCGGCGATGCACGGAACACGGCTTCGTCACCGCTCGTGGCCGGCCTCGCAAGCGTTGCATCCAGCACCCCGAGTGTCCACACCATGCCCACTTCCACGCCCACACCCGCAGCCCCCATCGGTGGCTCGACGCGTCGTGTGAACGTGGCAGACAAGCGCATCATCAATGGCCAGACCGACGTCAACCAGTTGGTGCCTTTCAAATACAAGTGGGCCTGGGAAAAGTACCTGGCCACTTGCGCCAACCACTGGATGCCACAAGAAGTGAACATGTCTCGCGACATCGCTCTGTGGAAAGACCCTAATGGTTTGAGCGAAGACGAGCGCCGCATCATCAAGCGCAACCTCGGCTTCTTCGTCACCGCCGACTCGCTGGCTGCCAACAACATCACGCTGGGCACCTATCGCCACATC
>JACPOH010000163.1 GCA_016185075.1 Aquabacterium sp.
CCAGCCATCCGGCACGCGTGCTGATCGACCGCATGGGCGCTTGCGTGATGGGCTTCGTGTCCGGCGGGCAGGAGCATGACGACGCCCTGCACCGCGAGATCAAGCGCATCGTGCAGGTGGTGGAGGCCTACCCCGATACCGGCCGGCGCGTGTTCCAGACCGTGCTCACCGAGTTCGAGCGCTTCCTGGAGAGCTATTTCCGCGAGCACAACGAGGCCAGCCGCAAGGGTGTGTCGCTGGCGCAGCAGGTCGAGCAGCGCGAAACCTACGCCATCCAGTACACCATCGAGCTGCGCAAGATGCTCGAAGGCGTGCCGGTGCACGAAGGTGTCCGCGACTTCCTGTTCAAGGTCTGGGCCGATGTGCTGGCGCACAACGCGGTGCAGACCAGCCAGTCCAGCGACGAGACGCGTGCGCTCAAGAAGGCCGCCGCCGACCTGATCTGGTCAGCGAGCGCCAAGACCTCGCGTGAGGAACGCGCCGATGTGCTGATGCGCCTGCCGCCCTTGCTGAAAACCGTGCGCGAGGGCATGGCCCGCTCGGGTGTGTCCCTCGAGAAACAGGACGAGCACATCCAGTCGCTCAACACGGCGCTGGCGGCGGCCTTCTCGGCCCGATCGGCGGCCTTGTCGGCGGCGCACCTCAAGGCGGTCACCGACCGGCTGGAGTCGCTGTCCGACGTGCTGCCGGATATCGGCGAGGTCGAGCTCGATGAGCAGACTTTGCGTGATTTGTCGGGACATGAAAGCGATAGCCTGGAGATCGTGGCAGAAGGCGGCACGATGCCGACGCCGGCCATGCTGGGCTGGGCCCGCGATCTGCATGTGGGCGCGTGGTTCAAACTGGACTACCGCGGCCAGCCCGAATCGGTCCAGCTGGCCTGGCAGGGCCTGCAAAAGCAGCTGATCCTGTTCGTCTCACCCAATGGCCGCGGGGTGCTGTTTCAGCTGCACCGCCTGGCAGCCTTCCTGCAGGCCGGCCTGCTCGTGCCCGTCGAGGACGAGCCGCTGACCACCCGGGCCACGCGCGAGGCGTTGGCCAAGCTGGACGCCGACCCCGCGCGACTGCTGAGCTGACGCGGGTTCGCCTCTCGGAGCCGGCTTCCGAGAAATACGACACGAACCCGCCTTTATTCCTTCCACTTGGTGGAATCCCATCTGTCAGCATTCCGATGTAAGAGTCTCGGAGTGCGGAATGTTTTTTCGACGCCAGTCACATGATGGTTCGCAGTGGGTCAGCGTGATCCAGGACGGATCGGCTGTGCACGCTGCGCAAGTGGTGTACAACGCCGAGGGCCGTCCGTGCGTGAACTGGATGTGGCGCGACGAGGCTGAAGGGATAGGCGCCGGCCTGCGTGCCTTGCAAGCCGCCAAGCGCCTGAAAGGCTGCACCCTGCTGGGGGTGCTCGGTCGCGCGCACTACCGCATGCTGGCCACGGATACGCCGGATGTGCCGCGTGAAGATTGGCGCGATGCCATGCGCTGGCACGTCAAGGAGCAGGTGGACTTCCCGGTGGAAGATGCCGTGATCGACGTGCTGGAGGTGCCGCAAAGTGCCTTGCGTGGCAACAGCGCCGTGATGAGCTTTCTGGTGCCGCGGGCCGACTACACGACGGTGGCGCTGGCGGCTGACGATCTTGGCCTGGAGTGGGCCGCACTGGATGTGCCCGAGCTCGCCCTGCGCAACCTGTGTGCCCTCGCGGAGGAAGGCGAGAAAGCGCAGGCGCTGATGGTGTTTGGCGAGTCGCACGGCATGCTGATCATCACGCTCAAGGGCGAACTGCTGATGGCCCGGCACATCGAGGTGATGCTCTCGGCCGTGACGGGGGACGAGGAGACACGCGGCGCCGCACTCAGCCGCGCCGCCTTGGAGATCCTGCGCACGGTGGACACTTTCGAGCGCATGCACAGCCAGGTCAACCTGTCGGCCATGACCGTGGCCTTGCCGCCTGGCTGCGGCGAAGGTGCCCTGGAGATGCTCTCCGAGCTGATCTATGTGCCGCTGTCCCGCCTGGATCTGCGGCAGTGGTTTGATCTGGACAAGCTTGGCGAACAGGCCGACACCCTTGCGCATGGTGCGACCTTCGGTGAGCTGTGCTTGCTGGGCGCGGCATTGCGCGCTCACCCAGGTTACACGGAGCGGGTGCAACTGAACCTGCTCGACCCCAATAGCGTGCTGGGCCACGCGCCTCAATGGGGCGCCTTGCTGGGCGTACGCCTGGCGGGCGGCGTGTTGGCACTGGGCACGGCCGCAGGCATGGGCCTGCAGGCTGCCACCAGCGCCTACAACATGCAGGCCACCGAGGTGGAAAAAGACGTGAACACGCTGCGCATTGCCGCAGCCGCCAACCCGATGTCGCCGACCGTGAAGGAACTCGAAGGCCTGCGCCAGAAGGAGGCGCAGCAGCGCCAGGTGCAGGACGCCCTTCAGGGCAGCATGGCCTGGGCCTCGCAAGGCTACTCGGACTACCTGATGGCCCTGGGGCGGCAAACCTATCCGGGTGTGTGGATCACGGGCTTGACGGTCAAAGGTGATGGCCGCGACATCATCATGGTCGGCCGTACCAACAACGTGTCGGCCCTGCCGAACTACCTGCAAAAGCTCGGCGCAGAAGAGCGTTTCAAGGGGCGTCGGTTTGCCCAGCTCGAACTGAACTAGGTCGATGGCAACGAC
>JACPOH010000164.1 GCA_016185075.1 Aquabacterium sp.
CCCAGGTCGCGCAACTCGTGCTCCAGCTCCTCCGTCGTCGGCCCTTCCAGCAGGGCCGTCACCTCATCGAGCAAGGCCTCGTCTTCAATGGGCTTGAGGTTACTGCCAGCCTTGGCTGCCGCCGCGGCCAGTTGACGCTCGATCTCGGCGCGGCGCTCGGCAAAGCTGGCGATCACGGCACCTTCGTGCAGCAACTGCTCGGCATAGGTATCAGCCGTCAACAAGATGATCTTGTCGACACGGGCTTCAAAGCGGTGGCCGCGCGTGCTGCGGCCTGCCTTCAAGCCCAACGCCGACACTGGCACCTCCTGGTCACCATGCAAGGCGACCAGGCCATGCGCCGGACGAACGAAATTCACGCTGGTCCAACCAGGCTGGAAATGCGCGCCTTCGCCCTGCTCCAGTTGATAGGTCATGACCTTGGGGATGGGCAATTTGGCGATGCTTTCATCCAGGGCCTTCTGCAAACCCTCAACCAAGGTGGCGCCGGGTTTGATGCTGTCGAAAAACAGCGCTTCGGCCTTTCCATCCGGGGCGCGCTTGAGACCGGGAAGGGCTTCGGGGCCAGCACCCAGGGCCGCCAGCTTCTTGAGCAGCGCGGGCGTGGCCTGGCCATTTGCGTCCAGCCCCACAGCCACGGGCATCAGCTTTTGCTGCACGGCCTGATCGGCCGCCTTGGCAGCCACATCGCTGACATGCACAGCCAGACGACGAGGCGATGCAAACGAGGTGACGGCCACATCGGCAGCGGCCAGACCTTGCGCCTTGAGGCTGTCGGCCAGCACGTTCGCGAAAGACTCGCCCAGTTTCTTGAGTGCCTTGGGCGGCAGCTCTTCAACGAACAGTTCGACCAGGAGGTTTGCCTTGTGATTGGAGGACGTCATGCTCAGGCAGCCTTCTTGTTTTGCAGTTGTTCGATCACTTCATCTGCCCAGGCCTTGGGTGCCCTGGGGAAGCCCAGACGCGCGCGGCTGTCCAGGTAGCTGGCGGCCACGGAGCGCGCCAGATTACGGATACGGCCGATATAGGCAGCACGCTCGGTCACCGAGATGGCGCCACGGGCATCCAGCAGGTTGAAGGTGTGCGCGGCTTTGAGCACCTGCTCGTAGGCCGGCAAGGCCAGTTGCTGCTCCATCAGGTACTTGGCCTGGGTCTCGTAGTTGGTGAACGCATCCAGCAGGAACGCGACGTTGCTGTGCTCGAAGTTGTAGGTCGATTGCTCCACCTCGTTCTGGTGGAACACGTCGCCATACTTGACGCCGGGTGCATAGACGAGGTCGTACACGCTCTCGACGCCCTGCAGGTACATGGCCAGGCGCTCCAGACCATAGGTGATCTCGCCGGTGATGGGTTTGCAGTCAATGCCGCCGACCTGCTGGAAGTAGGTGAAC
>JACPOH010000165.1 GCA_016185075.1 Aquabacterium sp.
ACGGCCATCCGCGCCATCTCGGGCCGAACCCGGCGGTGACGTGGCGGCCATGGGCAGGGTTCTGCTCGTGGAGGACAACCCCATCAATGCGCTCGTGGCCGAGGCCGCGCTGCGCAAGATCGGCGTGAACGTGCACACCCTCGACGATGGGCGCAAGGCGCTCGAGTGGCTGGCGCAGCACCGCCCGGACCTGGTGCTGATGGATTGCCAGATGCCCGTGATGGACGGCTTTGAAGCAGCGCGCCAGATCCGCGAGCAGGAGTTGCGCCTCGGGCTGGCGCCCGTGCCCATCGTGGCCTTGACGGCCAATGTCTTCCCCGCCGAGCGGCAACGCTGCCAGGATGCCGGCATGAACGACTACCTCGGCAAGCCCTTCAGGCGCGAAGATCTGCACGCGGTGCTGGCACGCTACATCGGCGAGGCCCCCGCTTCCAGGGCAGCGTGACCAGCGCTTGCCGGCGGCTGAGGCTGTTCGGTGCAATTGGCAACATGCACGCGAACCGTTGTCGGCGTGCCAACCGGGTGTGCCTGTGTGCTCTGCCGCCATGCAAGCGTGCCACACCCGGACATGAAAAACCCCGGCATGCAGGTGTGCATCCGGGGTGTGGCCAGGCCGTCAAGCCTGGCGGGTTGATCCAAAAACGATCAGGCAGCGCGGCGACGCGACGCGGCGAAGATGCCGACCAGGCCCAGGCCCATCAGGGCGTAGGTCGTGGGCTCAGGCACAGCCGTGGCCACGATGGTGGAGCTGATCGTGCCGTAGTCGGTGATGCCGGCCATGGCCGACTTGCCCAGGCTCAGCAGGCCGAGCGCCTGGGAGAACTTGTTGAAACCATCGGTGGTCAGCGACAGGCCGCTGATGGTGTTGTTGTAGGTGCCAGGGCCCTGGATGGTGGTGCCGCCGGTCAGGGTGGCGAAGTTCCACAGCGCGAAGTTGTTGATCGTGCCCACGCCATTGCCGCCGATGATGGTGGCGTAGATGGTCTTGTTGGTCAGGTTGGCGCTGAGGTTGGTCACGACCAGCGAGCCGCCGCTGGACACGCTCTTGACGACCGGTGCGGTCAGCGTCATGCCGCCCGTGGTGGCCACGCCCAGCACCTGCAGCGAGGTGTCGTCAAAGGTGATGGCCGTGCCAGGGGCTGCGGCGCTGGCGCTGGTGTAGAAACCATCGCTGTCCTTGGTGATCGTCGAGGTGGCGGCGCCGTAGTTGGCCAGCGCGATCTTGCCCGTGTCCAGCGCGCCCAGCAGGTCGGCACTGAAACTCAGCGTGGCCGAGCCGGAGGCTGTCAGGCCGTTCCACGTGTCATTCACGGTGAGGGTGATGGGGGCGGCTTGAGCCACGCCTGTTGCAACGAACATGGCGGCGGCGGCGATTTGCTTGAAGGTCAGTTTCATGGTGTGTCCTCTTGCTGTCTTGGGGTTGCCAAGTGCCCCTCGTCATCGGCCGCCTGCTTGACGCAGCCTTTGATTCAGATGCACGGTCACGTCAGATTAGCGGCGGCGGCGCAGGTGGCCATCAGGGTTGACGCGGATCAACGCGTAAACGAGGGGGCTCTACAGGGGGCACTTCGTGACCGGACACATCTGCTTGCGCGGGTTATCGCGAACTATCGCAAAATCCGCCGCGTTTCAAACCGGCGCCAGGTGCGCCAACCATGGAGAGACACAGTGAGCAAGAAATGGCAATGGGCTGCCGTGGCAGCGATCGTGGCAACGAGCCCCGTGATGGCGGCCAAGCAGCATGTCTGCATCTTCGACATCCTGGGCACAGGCGGTGACGGCTATAACTCGGCCAAGGACTACGCCATCGAGATGCAGAAGTTCGGGACCGACATGGAGCTCAAGGCGTATGTGGACGAGCGCGTGGCGGTGGAAGACTTCCGCACAGGCCAGTGCGATGCCGTCATGGCCACGGCCTTGCGCACCCGCCAGTTCAATGCCCTCACCGCCGCGCTCGATTCCGTGGGGGCATCAACGGTGGTGCGCAATGGCAAGCTGGACATGAACGGCAGCCTGGAAGTGGTGCGCAAGACCATCCAGACCTTCTCCAGCCCCAAGGCCGCCGGCCTGATGGTGCAGGGCGCGTATGAAGTCGGCGGCATCGTGCCGCTGGGCGCAGCCTATGCCTTCGTCAACGATCGCCAGATCAGCAACCTCGAAGCCGCCAGCGGCAAGCGTGTGGCCGCCTTCGATTACGACAAGGCCCAGTCCCAGCTGATCCAGCGTGTGGGCGCGCGCCCGGTGGCCGCCGACGTGACCAACTTCGGCACCATGTTCAACAACGGCAATGTGGACGTGGTGATGGCGCCCTCCATCGCCTTCAAGCCGCTGGAGCTGTACAAGGGCATGGGCACCAAAGGGGCGGTGCACCGCTTCCCCATGACCATCCTGACCTACCAGATGATCTTCAAGCGCGACAAGTTCCCCGAGGGCTTCGGCCAGAAGTCGCGTGAGGCCTGGGCCAGCCGTTTCGACAACGTGGTCGAGCTGATCAAGCGTGCGGACGCCACCATCCCCGCCAAGTTCTGGCTGGACCCCACCGACGTGGATGCCGAGCGCTATGTCAACCTGATGCGCGACGGCCGCATCGACATGGCCGAGAAGGGCTTCTATGACAAGAAGGGCCTGAAGATCATCAAGCGCATCCGCTGCGATGTGAACCCCTCGGCACCCGATTGCAGCCAGCCCACCGAGACGTGGTGAGCCAGGCTGGCAAAGCGCGGCGTTCTGCGCCGCGCCCATGAAAAAAGCCTCCCGAGGGAGGCTTTTTTGTGGGGGATCGAGAACCGATCAGCCCGGAACGATCAGCCCAGAGCGGCCAGATCGTCAGCAACCTTCTTCAGCAGGTCTTCGGTGATCAGGCCACCGGAGAACTTGGCAACCATCGACAGGGCGAAGCCCTTGCCCATGCCGATTTGCGGGTGGGTGGAAATGCCGGGCAGGTGCTTTTCCAGGATGGCCTTGGTGGTTTCGTTGTCCAGCAGGTCGCCGAGTTTGGATTCGATCGAGAAGCTCATGGTTGTCTCTCAAAGATGATGGGTTTACACAAACGCACCCCGCATGTCAGCAGGCGACCTGCTTTGGGCGCAAGCTCAAGCATATCAAGCTTCAAACAAGTGTTTGCGGCCGGCGCGGGATTTTCCTGCCCCGAGAACACATGTGTGGTGTCGCCCTTGCCCTGAAGGCGCGTTGCGGTAACACAAATTCCGTGCGATTGCGTCGCTGGAGCAGGCCAATTTTTGTGTTAACCAGCGTCAGTTATCCCCAAAAAAGGGCGAACGACCGGCGCCTCACCGGCGTGCCCGTTGACCCGTGCGCAAATGACGGGCATACGTCTTAAGTGCTTGATTTCAAAAGAAACTTGAGCTGCGCCTCTTCCTGGTGCAAGTCAGGATAAACCCCAGTCAACCCCGCAGCCAACTCGGGTGTGCATAGGTTTCCCACAAAGTTATCCACAGCGCGAGGTGCCCCCTGGCCCTCACGAAAAATCAAGCACTTAGGGCTCAATGCTCTCGTGAGTCTTTGAGTCCTGTCAGCAAGTGAAAGCCGAGAAGATGGCCGGCGCTGCCGGATTGGCGCTTCTGGTCCAAAACGCATCCGCGAACGACTTTTGGGGCGCGGCACAAGTCGTGAACAATGTCACAAGACCTGACAAACCGTGTAAGGCATTGAGCAACTAGGGAATACCCTTGTCTTGCGCCTGCGATACCACACTTATCCCCACCGGCGCGCATGCACTCGCACAGACATGGGGCAAAGTGGCCGCAACGGTCAATTGTCGGACAATCGATGCTAAGTTATTGATTTATATAGAAGCACATGCATTGCCTCATCTTGAGGCAATTTGATCCAAACGACCGTCTGACAAGCATTTAGCGCGCGTTTACAAAGCTTTCCCACAAAGTTATCCACAGTCCCCGTGGATAAGGGTGAGCCCCAAGTGAATCAAGTACTTGCCGGTCTCAGTTCATATCCTTGTAAGAATTTCGGAGACAAGAACGGATGTCAGCTTTTCCCCCCTCGCCATCCCGCGTCGCCGTGGTGGTGGAGGCGCCTCAGCACAGCGGCCTGTGGGGGGCGCTGGACTACAGCTGCGAGCAGGCGCTGACACCCGGAACGCTGGTGCGTGTGCCCTTGGGCCGCCGCGTCGTGACCGGTGTGGTCTGGCAAGCCGGTGCCGACACGGCCGAGGGCGAGGTGGGCGAGCACGAACTCAAGGCTGTCATCGAGGTGCTGGATGGCTTGCCACCCTTGCCGGAGGCCTGGCGTCAGCTTGTCAAGTTTGCAAGCGCTTACTATCACAGAAGCCTCGGTGAAATGGCCTTGATGGTCCTGCCGCCGGAGCTGCGGCAGCTGGATGCGCTGCAGTGGGGGCGCCGGCTCAAGCGGCTCGACAAAGCCTTGAGCGCTGCGCCAGCCGCACCGCAAGAGGCCGCCCTGCCGGCCTTGACCGAGCAGCAGACACAGGCCTTGGCCGAGCTGGCCCAGCCCGGAGACAAGCCCTTCCTGCTGTGGGGCAGCACCGGCAGTGGCAAGACCGAGGTCTACCTGCGCCAGGCCCAGCGCGCCCTGGACGAAGGCCGCCAGGTGCTGATGATGGTGCCCGAGATCAACCTCACGCCGCAGCTGGAGGCGCGGGTGGCCGAGCGTTTCGCTGGCCGGCGCATCGTGTCCTTGCACAGCGGCCTGACACCGGCCCAGCGCCTGCGCAACTGGCTGATGGCGCATTACGGGCACGCCGATCTGATCCTGGGCACGCGCCTGTCGGTGTTCACGCCGCTGCCCAGGCTGGGCCTGATCGTGGTCGACGAAGAACACGACCCCAGCTACAAGCAGCAAGATGGCGCCCGCTACTCGGCGCGCGACCTGGCGGTGTACCGCGCCCGGCTGGAGAAGGTGCCGGTGATCCTGGGCTCAGCCACGCCCAGCCTGGAGAGCTGGTACAACGCCTTGCCCGAGTCCGAAGGCGGCGCGGGGCGTTATGTGCGCCTGGCCATGCCGGCGCGCGTGGGCGATGGCGACATGCCGCGTGTGCGCGTGCTGGACCTGTCTCGTGCGCCCAAGCTCCCGCGCGGGCAGGAGCCGCCCCCGGTGGCGCGCGAGCTGCTCGCCGCCATCACCCAGCGCATCGAGCAGGGCGAGCAAAGCCTGGTGCTGCTCAACCGGCGCGGTTATGCGCCCGTGCTGCATTGCAGTGACTGCGGCTGGAAGAGCGGCTGCCCGCATTGCAGCGCCTGGCGCGTGTTCCACAAGGTGGACCGCACCTTGCGCTGCCACCACTGCGGCTTCACCGAACGCGTGCCGCGCGCCTGCCCGGACTGCGGCAACACCGACATCCACCCCGTGGGCCGGGGCACCGAGCGCCTGGAAGAGCAGCTCGCCGAGGCCCTGCCGGGTGCGCGCATCGGCCGCATCGATGCGGATGTGACCAAACACAAAGGCGCCCTGGAAGAGCGCCTGGCCGATGTGCACGCCGGTGAGGTCGATGTGCTGGTGGGCACGCAGATGGTGGCCAAGGGCCATGACTTCCGGCGCATCACCCTGGTGGCGGCCGTGAACCCGGATTCGGCCTTGTTTGCCAGCGACTTCCGCGCCGCCGAGCGCCAGTTCGCGCTCTTGCTGCAGGCGGCTGGCCGGGCCGGGCGTGATGCCGACGTGGCCGGCCACAGCGAGATGTGGGTGCAGACCTGGCACCCCACGCACCCGCTCTACCAGGCGCTGAGCCGCTACGACTATGCTGACTTTGCGGCACAGCAGCTCAAGGAGCGCGAGATGGCGGGCCTGCCGCCCTACGCCAGCCTGGCCATGCTGCGCGCCGAGGCCAAGACGCAGGAGGCCGCCGTGGCCTTCCTGAACGCCGCCGTGGAGGCCGTGGCCCACCTGGCCGAAGAACTGGGCGGCATCACCCTTTACCCGCCGGTGCCCACGCCCGTGCAGCGTGTGGCCAATGTCGAGCGCGCGCAGCTGATGATCGAATCGCCCCTGCGCCCGGCCTTGCAGCGCTTTCTGAGCCAGTCGCAAGCGGTGTGGCTGGCACTGGCGCAAAAAAACCGCCGCAGCGGTTTGATCCGCTGGGCGGTGGATGTGGACCCGCTGTCGATTTAGCCCAGCATGGCTTCCAGGCCTTCGGCCAGTTCGGACATCGGGGGCATGTCCTTGAGCAGCTCGTCGGCCTTGAGGCCCAGCTTCTGGCAGACGTCGGCCGGGATGGTCGAGGCCATCTCTTCGGGCGTCAGGCCATTGTGTTCGGCACGGGCACGCCAGACAGCCAGATGGATCACCGCGGCCACCGGGTCGAAGGGGCTGGCCGTCAAGGGGCTGGGGAATTTGCTGATGGCGTCCACGAAGGTCACCGGGAAGCGCCATTGGCGGGCCAGCTCGGCGCCCACATTGGCGAAGCTGTAGCCAAAGGAGGTGGTCTCCATGTCGATGCGGCGCGGATCCATGGGCGAGGCCAGCTTGTCCAGATGCAGCATCTGCTCGGGCATGGCCGCGTGCATCACCAGCTGGCCGATGGCGTGCATCAGGCCCACGGTGAAGGCCTGGTCCACATTCACGGATGCCTTCTTGGCCAGCCAGCCGGACACGGCAGCGGTGTGCAGGCTGTAGCGCCAGAACTGCGACAGGTCCATGCCGGGCATGGATTTGTAGCCGCCGGTCAGGCCGGAGCTGATCACCAGGGTGCGCACGGTGACGAAGCCCAGCATCGACAGGGCGTCGTTGACGGTGCCCACGCTGCGTGACACGTGGTAGTAGGCCGAGTTGGCCAGGCGCAGCAAGCGCGCGGACAGCACCGGGTCGGCCGCCAGCTTCTTGGCGATCTCGTCGATCGACACGTCGTCGCTGTTGAAGCTGTCAATCAGCTCGTGGACGATCTTGGGGATGGCCGGAAGGGCCTGGGGTTGCTTGAACAGTGCTTCGAGCTGCATGTTTGCCAGCCTCCATCTCGATTAAAACCAGTCGGCTCTGCCGAAATCCTGGGCGATCACGCGCTGGGTTTGTGGCAGATTGTTCGCATATCGACCCTTTCGGGCACGACTTGAGCATCGCCGATGAAAAGACATTTCGAGCGGTGGAAATACGGCACGGCTTGCCCTTTGTTGCAAGCTTGGGCATGGCACAAACAGCGTGAAGGATCTCACGATGCGGGAATCAATCAAGGTCGGGTGTGCTTGGCGCGGCCTGCTGGCCGGCGCGGTGGCCGGGGTGGCTTTGTCAGCGAGCCCGGCTTGGGCAGAGCCCCCGGGCAGCCTGCCGCAGCGCAATCTGCTGGTGGAGTGGCGCATGGCCGGGCAGGGCCAGACCCAGCAGCGCAACCAGGGCATCCGCACCGGCCAGATCATCGTGGACAGCCGCGGGGGCGTGGTCGGGCGCAGCAGCTTCGGCATGGAAACCGTCCAGACCGAAAGCCAGTCGGACACGGTTCAGCAGGTGCAGGTGCTCAATGGTGGCAAGGCCCGTTTGTTTGTGGGCAAGAGCCAGCCCTACACGGTGTGGCAATGGGCCTGGACGGGCCAGGGCGGCAGCCTGGGCGTGATCGGGCCACAGGCCAACATACCCGCCAACGCGTCTGTCAACCCATCTGGTGCCAACACCCAGCCAGGCAGCTACCCGGTCAACATGGTGCCGCAGACGGTCTGGATCGACCTGGGCCAGGGGCTGACGGTGAGGCCGCGCTGGGCGGGTGGCAACGCGCCTGTCATCGTCGAGTTGGAGGCGCAGGCCCGCCAGCCCGCGCAGATCAGCACGCAGATGGGGGGCGTCTACGGCGGCCAGCTCGACCCGGACGGCCAGACGCGCCGCATCGAGGTCGGCAGCACCTTGTCCGTGCCTTTGGGGCAATGGGCGGTGGTGGCGCGCAGCGGCGGGCGCGTGCAACGCCAGCAATCGGGTAGCCTGTCGACCCGTGATCTGGATGACAGCCAGTCTGAACAGCTCGAAATCCGCATCACGGTGCCGTGATGCCTGCTTGAACCAACCACCTTGTACAGAAAGACCTGCTCCGTGTCCGCTGATCAAGACAAGCCGAAAGACAACCCCCACGCCGCGCGCTTTTCGCGTCTGACCCGGCTGCTGCTGGACAACGTCAAGCGCGCGGGCTTCACCCCCATCCACAAGCTGCCGGTGCAGCAGGCACGTGTGGCCTACCAGGCCGGTGTGGCCGCTTCCGAGCTGCCGCATGTGCCGCTGGCGCGGGTGGAGGACTTTCACATCCCTGGTCCGGCTGGCCCCATTCGCGCGCGCCTGTGGGCCAACAGCCATGAGCCCGAGCAGCCCGTGCTGCTGTATCTGCACGGCGGTGGTTTCGTGATCGGCAGCATCGAGACCTGTGAGTCCATGTGCCGCCAGCTGGCCTTTCAAAGCGGCGCCGCCGTGGTGGCCATCGACTACCGCCTGGCGCCCGAGCACAAGTACCCCGCCGGCCTGGAGGACTGCTGGGCCGCTTACCGGTGGCTGGTCGAGCATGGTCGAACCATGGGGCTCAACGGGCAACGCATCGCCGTGGGTGGCGACAGCGCGGGCGGCACCTTGTCGGCGGCCGTGGCCTTGATGGCGCGTGATGCGGGCCTGCCCCTGGCCCTGCAGGCGCTGGTCTACCCCTCGGTGCAGACGCGCAGCGTGACCGAGTCCTTCAAGGCCTTCTCGCAGGACACCTTGCTCAGTGCCGAGCTGATGAACTGGTTCGAGAGTCAGACCATGGGCGATTCGCTTGACCATGACTGGCACCGCGAGCCCCTGCACGCCCCCAGCCACCGTGGCGTGGCGCCCGCCTGGATCGGCCTGGCCGAGTGCGCTGCCCTGACGGACGAGGGCCACCTGTATGCCCAGGCGCTGCGCGAAGCCGGTGTGCCCGTCGAGGTCCGCGAATGGCCGGGCGTGATCCATGACTTCATCAACATGGGGCGCTTCTTGCCCGAGGCGCTGGAGTTGCACAAGGCCATGGCCGAGGCCGTCAGGAAAGCGCTGGTGGATTGAGGTCGTGGCGGGCCGGTACGGTCCTTGCATTGCCAACGGCTCGTGTCAATCAACATGGAGCTGAGCATGAACCGAGAAGACGTGACCGACCTGATCGTGCAGGCCAAGGTCAAAAAGGGCCTGAAGTGGGCGGACGTGGCCGCCAAGGTGGGTCTGAGCAAGGAATGGGTGACCGCGGCCTGCCTGGGGCAGATGACGCTGACACCCGAGCAGGCCGCGGTGATTGGCGACATCTTCGACCTGCCCGATGAGGCCAGGCTGTGGCTGCAGGAGGTGCCCTACAAAGGCTCGCTGCCCACGTCGGTGCCCACCGACCCCCTGATCTACCGCTTCTACGAGCTGATCAGCGTGTACGGCACGACCTTCAAGGCGCTGATCCATGAAGAGTTCGGCGATGGCATCATGAGCGCCATCGACTTCAAGATGGACCTGCAGCGCGAGCCCGACCCCAAGGGCGACCGCGTGAGCATCACCATGTCGGGCAAGTTCCTGCCTTACAAGACGTATTGACCGCGTAAGCCGCGGTGCAACGCCCGCGCCTCCGCGTGGGCTCAGGGCGTCCCGTTACGCGGCCACAGCACCCACAGCGCCACCTGCTGCTTGGTGCGCCCGGCTTGCGCCAGCGCCTCGTCACCCCAGCCCCAGAAGAAGTCCGCTCGCACGGCGCCCAGGATGGCGCCGCCCGTGTCCTGCGCCATCACCAGGCGCTGCAAGGGCTGTGCAGGCGCGGGTGTGGCCGACCAGGCCTGGGGCAGCGTCGTGTCCAGCCAGACGGGCGTGCCCAGCGGGATGCTGTCGCGGTCAATCGCCACCGAGCGGCCTGGTGTCAAGGGCACGCCTTGCGCACCCAATGGGCCCGAGTCGGGGTCGACCAGGGGCTCTTCCCTGAAGAAGACGACACGGGGGTTGGCGCGCATCATCTCGGGTACCCGGGCCGGGTTGGCCTGCGCCCAGGTGCGAATCGACTGCCAGGAGGCCTGCTCCAGCGGGAAGGCGCCCTGGTCCACCAGCCAGCGCGCCACAGATTGGTAGGGCTGGTCGTTGTGGCCGGCGAAGGCCAGGCGCACCACGCGGGGCTGGCCTTGCGCATTGAGCTCGTCTTGCAGGCGGATGCGGCCCGAGCCCTGCACCTGGATCAGCAAGACATCCAGCGGGTCAGCCAGGTAGACCAGTTCGCGCCCGGCCACGGCCGCCTTGCCATCGGGCGAGGTCTCCAGCTCGCTGCGGCTGAAATACGGCTTGCGCTGCCCCAGGTCCAGCGGCGCACGGTGCAGCGGGTACTGAAAACGCGCATCCGGCTGGCGTCGGCCATCCAGCAGGGGCTCGAAGTAGCCGGTCATCAGACCCGTGTTGGCGCCGTCCAGCGTGGTCACGCGCCAGGGCTTGAGCTGGCTTTGCACCCATTGGCGCACAAAGCCGTCGTCGACTTCCTGGCCCCAGTTGGCGCCCAGCTTCTTCACATCGGCGCACACGCCGGCCCAGCCGGCGGCGGGTTTGGCGCAGCTCTTCCACAAGGCAGGCCACCATTCGCTGACCCGGTCATCGCCCCAGCCGGGCAACTCGCTCCATTGCGCGGGCATCCAGTGGGCCTTGGGGCGCAGCAGGCCGCCGCTGCCATCGGGTTGGGGCGTGGTGCTGCCTGGTGCGGGCAGGCGGGCCGTGCTCACAATGGGCGCGTTGCTACCCTTGGTATGCACCCAGGGCAGCATGCCGCAGGCGCTCAGGCTGCCTACAATGAAACCGGTGATCAGGACACGGGCGCTGCGTGCCGCCAGATCGACACGCCAATTCGGAAACGGACAAAAACTCATGTGGTTGATTGTGCTGGAAGCGGTGGCGGCCCTGGCCGTGCTGGTGTTTGTGGTGTGGTGGACGATGTTTTCCGGGCGTCGCCGCGGCGAGCTGCCGCCCGAGCGTCAGGAGGCAGACCGGGGCGGCAACAAGAAACTCAAGGGTTGACGGCGCACGCGGCGCCAGATGGCCGCGCGCAAGCGGGCGCGGTCTTTCACGCGCACGCTGCGTGAGCGCATGGCCACCAGCAGGGCCAGCCCGAAGCTGACGCCCACATTGAGCAGGCCGGTGACCGGCAGGGCTGCGGCGCACCACCAGAATACCGGCTCATGCAGGGCCTCAGGGCCCAGCGTGCCCAGTGCGGCCATTAGCTGGCCGGTGGACAAGGTCACGTGGCGCACATCCAGCGGCAGCGCCATGAAGCCCGCGACCACCGGCACCAGGCCCAGCATCAGGCCCAGCGACACATTGGCCGCCAGCCCCGAGATGTTGGCGCGCCACCAGCCGGCCCAGCGCGCCGCACGCGCCACACCCAGCCAGGCACGGATGTACGGGTTCCAGCGCATGGCACTGTCGAGCTTGTGGAGCACGAACCAGTTCTCCACCCAACCTGCGATCAGGCTGGACACGAACAAGAGCACGCCGGTGAAGGCCGCGTACCAGGCTGTCGGGCCCAGCAGCGTCAGGGTCTCCAGCACATGGTGCGCCGAATGGTCGCCGATCAGCGGCCGGCCGAGCGCGAACCAGGCGGCCACCTGCACCAGCAAGACCACCGGCGCCACCACCAGCAGGTTGCCCACGATGCCCGCCGTCTGCGATCGGATCAGGTGCGCCACTTCGTCCACAAAGCCTTCGATGGCCTCGTCATCCTGGGTGTTGGCCAGCTTGGCGGCCATGGCCGGTGCCGTCATCGCAGGTTGTTTGGTGGCCACCGTCCAGTGCAGCAGTTGCACGAGCACGAAGCTGATCGCGTAGTTCACGCCCGCGCCCATGCCGGCCCAGAAGGGCGACAAGCCGATGGACAGCACAACGAACTTCATGAAGGTGGTGCCGGCCAGCACGGCCCCGCCACCGCCGGCACGCTTGAGCATGTCCACATACTCGGCGCTGTTGCGGGTGATGTAGTGCTCGCCTGTTTCGGCACTGCGCTCGGCCACCTTGCGCGCCAGCAAGGCGTAATGCTGCGTGAACAAGGCGCGCACGCTGCGACGCCGTTGCCCGGTCTGGATCAGGTCCACCACCAACTGCCGCAGGCCCGGCGCGGGCTTGTCGGCCAGCACCACATCGAGCAATTGCGCGATACGGTCACAACGCTCGCACAACTGGTCGATCTGAAAGACGAGGTCCACCGAGATGCCCTGCACCTCCAGGTGCCCATGCAGGCCTCGCGCCGCATGGGCGCAATGGTCCAGCAGCACGCGCAGATACTGGGCCTCGTGCAGCAAGGGCTCGGGCCACGGCGTGCCGGCCGGCTCGTGGCGGGCGTGCTCCAGCGCCAGATCATGCAGCCGCTCCACAACCCTTGCCAACTGCCTGAAGGCCTGGCGCGCGCTGCCATCGACCGAGCCCTGCTCGGCCAGGGTGTCATCGGCATCGAAGTCCACATCCACCCGCGTGCCCACGCGTGATCGGAAGGCCGGCGAGAAGCCGGCTGCACGCACCTGGGTGGCCAGGTACAGCATCGCGTCGTAAAAGGGTTCGCGCCATCCCAGTGCCGAGTGGTCGGCCTGCGCACCGTGGCCAGGGGGCTGCAACGCCAGGGCATCGGCCCACAAGCCCGCGATGCCCTCCAGCGTGATGTCATCGAGCGCCAGCAACCAGGCTGCGTCATCGGGGTCGTCAAACAGCAGGTTGAACAGCGCGGCCAGGTCAGCCGTCTCCGGGCTTTGGGGCAAGGCGCGAAGGCGCAGGCGCTCACCCAGCTCGTTCAAGAACGATGAACGCGGAGAGAAGCCAAAGTCCGCCAGCAAGGCGGCCACGTCCACGTCACGCCAGAAAGCGGCCAGCACCGCCGTCACCTTTGCGCGCCGCGGCGCATCGTGCTGCAACAAGCGCACCACGTTTTGCGTGCCGCTCACCGGCTCGCCCCGCCGTATCCAGTCCAGCAGGCGGATCAGCCAGACGTGCCGCTCCACCAAAGGGGCCGCGTCATCGGCCTGGTCCAGCAGCTCGTTCAGCTCGAAACCATTGCCGGGCCGAGGCCACCACGTTTGCCGCCGGAGCGGCTGAAAGCGTCTTGAAATCAGGGGCATCAATGCAGCGACTGCGACCTCGCCAGCGTGAAGGGCTCGATGGGCGCTTCAAACCAGTGGGCGTCTTCAGTCATGCAGAAGTAGGTGCCTTGCATGATGCCATGCGGGGTGTCCAGCCGTGTCCAGGAGGTGTATTCAAACCTTTCTCCCGGTTTCAGCATGGGCTGGTTGCCCACCACGCCCAGGCCGCGCACCTCCTCGGTCTTGCCGGTGGCATCGGTGATCACCCAATGCCGGCCAATCAACTGCGCAGGCACCGTGCCCGAGTTGACGATGGTGACGGTGTACGCGAACACGTATTCGTGCCGCGCGGGGTTGCTCTGGTCTTCCAGATACTGCGGCGCCACGGCGCACGTGAATTCGGCTTGGCTCATCGCGCCATTCTAGGCAAATGACGTCAGAGAGCCCTTTGCATACCCCAGCAAGTCATGGGGATGTCACCACTTGCCGGCACCATGCGCTCTCTTGTTTACTGGCCCTTGTTGTTGGGAGGCTTTACATGATGGATCGTCGTCGTTTCTTGTCGGCACTGGGTGCCGTGGGTGGTGGGCTGTTGGTGACCTGGCAGGCGCAAGCCACCGACTGGATCAGGCTGGGCAACGCCCCGCTGGACACCACCGGCATGCGCACCGACTCGGCCCGCGTGTTCGACCTGTCCGTGTCTTCGGCAGACCCGAGCCTCACGGGGGTGATCCTGTGGACGCACATCAACCCCGACGCCATCAAAGCCAACGAGCCGCTCTACCTGCAAGTGGCGCTGGATGCCAACTTCCAGACCATGCTGATGCAGGCCCAGATCGCGCCGCAAGACATCACGCCCGAGCGCGACCACACCATCAAGATCGACCTTGATGGGCAGTTGCCCGCCACCAATGCAGGCGGCCCCTACTTCTACCGCTTCATTTACGACCGCACGCTCAGCCGCACCGGCCGCTGCCGCACGCTGTCGTCCGCCGGCAATGCCTTGAAGCGCCTGAAGTTCGGCCTGCTGACCTGCCAGGACTACACCAATGGCTACTACGGTGCCTTGAGCCACGTGGCCAAGGACGACAGCCTGGACTTCGTGCTGCACCTGGGTGACTTCATCTACGAGACGGCTGGCGACCCACGCTTCCAGAGCCTGCCCTTTGCCGACCGCATGCTGGTGCTGCCCTCGGGTGGCATCGTGGCCCTGGACCTGGCCGACTACCGCACCATCTACCGCAAGTACCGCAGCGACCCCAACCTGCAAGCCGCGATGGAGCGCCACACCTTCATCTGCGTGCCCGACGACCACGAAACCGCCAACGACAGCTATTGGGATTACGCCCGCGACACCCTCGGTGCGCCCGACCACCCCTACACCACCGACCCGAAATACGGCAACAGCCCGGCCTTGCTCAAGCAGCTCAAGCTGGACTCGCAACGCGCCTGGACCGAATACGTGCCCGCCCGCGTGAGCTACAACCCGCAGGCCACACACCCGTTCGAGGC
>JACPOH010000120.1 GCA_016185075.1 Aquabacterium sp.
GCCATTGAGCACCGCCACTCCTGACAAAGCAATGAAGCCCACCGCAGCAGAGATGGACAACGGGATGCCTCGCGCCCACAGCGCCAGCACGCCACCCGTCAGCGCAAAGGGAATCCCCGTGAAGACCAACAAACCGTCTTTGATGTCGCGAAACATCGCGAACAGCAAGGTGAAGACCAGCAGCAAGGCAACAGGCACCACCACCATCAGGCGTTGGCGAGCCGTCTGCAGGTTCTCGAACTGGCCGCCCCAGACGGTCCAGTAACCCGGTGGGATCTTGACCTGCTGCAAGGCGCTTTGTGCGTCGCCGACAAACGAGCCGATGTCACGGCCACGCACATTGGCGCTGATCACAATGCGGCGCTTGCCGTTCTCTCGGCTGACCTGATTGGGGCCTGGCGCAAAGTCGATGGCAGCAACCTCGGACAAGGGGATGAAGCGCGCCCCGCCTGCCTGCACATCTTTCGCGGGCAAAGGAATGGGCAGGCGCTTGATCGCATCCAGATCGGTGCGCACGCCTTCGGGCAGGCGCACGACGATGCCAAAACGACGGTCGCCTTCAAACAAGGTGCCCGCTTCTTGCCCACCGACAGCGATGGCCAAGGTCTCTTGCACGTCTCCCACGTTCAGGCCGTAACGAGACGCCTTCTCGCGGTCGATGTCCACGGTGAGCATGGGCAGCCCCGTGGTCTGCTCCACTTTGACCTCTGACGCACCGGGCACCTGTTGCAAGGCCTGAGCGAGCTGATTGGCCGTGGTGTTGAGCACCTCCATGTCATCGCCAAACAGCTTGACGGCCACGTCACTGCGCACCCCTGAGATCAATTCGTTGAAGCGCATCTGAATCGGCTGCGAGAACTCGTAGTTCTGCCCGGGCAGCTTGGCCACTTCCTCTTGAACAGCGGCAATCAGCTCATCGCGCGTCTTACGCGGTTGTGGCCATTGCTCCGTGGGCTTGAGCATGACGTAGCCATCCGAGATGTTTTGCGGCATCGGATCGGTGGCCACCTCTGCCGTGCCCGTGCGCGCAAACACGCGCTCGATTTCGGGAAATTTGGCCTTCAGGTGGGTTTCGAGCTGGCGCTGCATGGCCACTGACTGCGTCAGGCTGGTGCCTGGAATACGCAAGGCCTGCACCGAGAAGTCACCCTCGTTCAGACTGGGTACGAACTCACTGCCCATGCGCGAGGCAACCACCCCCGACAAAGCAATCATCACCACCGCCAGGGTCAACACCACCGGCTTGGCCGCCATGGCCTGCGCAAGCAAGGGCGCATACAGGCGCTTGGCGCCTTGCATCAGAGCGTTCTCCTTCTCCGCCACCTTGTCGCCAATGAACAGCGCCACCGCCGCCGGGATGAACGTGACAGACAAGATCATGGCCCCCAACAGGGCCATCACCACCGTGAAAGCCATCGGATGGAACATGCGCCCCTCCACACCCGACAGCGCAAAGATGGGCAGGTAGACGATCATGATGATCAACTCATCGCCCCCAACAGGGCCATCACCACCGTGAAAGCCATCGGGTGGAACATGCGCCCCTCCACACCCGACAGCGCAAAGATGGGCAGGTAGACGATCATGATGATCAACTGCCCAAACAGCAGTGGCCTGCGAGCTTCTTGCGCGGCCAGGAACACTTCATGAAAGCGCTCCTTGAGCGTGAGTGTCCTACCATGGTGGGCCTGCGCATGTGCCAGGCGGCGCACGCAGTTCTCCACGATCACGACGGCGCCGTCCACGATGATCCCGAAATCCAAGGCCCCCAGGCTCATCAGGTTGGCGCTGACTTTCTGACTGACCATGCCACTGAAGGTGAACAGCATCGACAGCGGGATCACCAAGGCCGTGATGAGCGCTGCGCGCAGGTTGCCAAGGAACAAGAACAAGATGGCAATCACCAGGACCGCCCCTTCAAAGAGGTTCTTCTTGACCGTCGCAATGGCCTTGTCCACCAGGTCGGTGCGGTTGTAAACGGTGACCGCGTGAACGCCGCTGGGCAAGGTCTTGTTGATCTCAGCCATTCGTTTGTCCACGGCCTGAGAGACCGTGCGGCTGTTCTCACCAATCAGCATGAAGACCGTGCCCAGTACAACCTCGCGGCCGTTGTCCGTGGCAGCACCCGTGCGCAACTCCTCACCCAACCCCACATCGGCCACATCGCGGATGCGGATGGGCACGCTGTCAGCTTGTTTGACGACGATGTTGCCGATGTCCGCCACGCCCCGGACCTGGCCTGGTGCCCGGATCAGGTACTGTTCACCTCGGCGCTCGATGTAGCCCGCGCCCACGTTGGTGTTGTTGCGCTCCAGCGCCTGGACCACATCGGCCATGGTCAGACCGTGCGCGATCAACTTGTCCGGCCAATGGGCCACCTGGTATTGCTTGGCATGGCCACCGATCGCGTTGATTTCAGTCACGCCCGCCACGTTGCGCAATTGCGGTTTGATGATCCAGTCCTGGATCTCCCTCAAATCGGTTGGCGTGTACGGTGTGCCATCGGCCTTCTTGGCACCTTCCTTGGCTTCCACCGTCCACATGT
>JACPOH010000121.1 GCA_016185075.1 Aquabacterium sp.
AGCGTGAAGTACGCTGCTGGTCCTCTGTCGGCTGGTCTGGGCTATGAAAACGCCAAGGACGAAGTCGCTGGTGGCGCCACCTCCACCAAGGCAAATGCAACGCTGGTGTACGCTGGTTACGACTTTGGCGCAGCCAAGGTTACCGGCTACTACAACGCCGAAACTCGCCCAGTGGCTTTTGTTGCTTCTGGCGAGCGTCGCCTGACCGTGCTGGGCGCCAAGGTTGCTGTGCCTTTCACGCCTGAGTTCACTTTGATCGCTGGCCTGTCTACCGCCCGTAATGTGGAAGGTAGCGTTGCAGGTGACGACAACGTGCAGATCACCACGATCAAGGGTGTTTACAACCTGTCGAAGCGCACTTCTGTGTACGGTATGTTCACCAACGTGAACAACGACACCGCCACTGGCGTGGGCGTGGGCGTGGGCGTGGGCGGCTTGTCTGCCGCTGACGGCAAGACCACTCGTGGTATCGCCGCTGGTATCCGTCACACCTTCTGATCTCGGTCAGATCCTGCGATTCCAAAAGGGGCTTCGGCCCCTTTTTTCGTTTCCAGGGTGCGCATTTCTTTGTCGTCAATAGGCGACACATAGCAGAAACCTTGCAGACCTTTGGATGGGTTTCAGCAACAATTCCTTGCGCCCCCCGTTCAGGGGGTAATCAAGGAGATCAATGATGCAAAAAACCGTTCTGACCAAAGCCGTCGCGGTTGCTCTGGCCACCCTCGGCGTTGGTGCCGCGTTCGCTCAATCCAGCCTGACCATCTACGGTAACCTCGACGTGGCCGTTGACAATGTCCACAAGGGCCAAGGCGATGCCTCAGGCACCATCCTGGCTGCCACTACCTCAGTGACTGCACCCTCGACGGTGACGCGTCTCACCTCCAGCATCTCCTCCGTGAACGCCCTTGGCTTCAAGGGGACGGAAGACATCGGTGGTGGCTACAAAGGTGGTTTCGTGCTTGAAGGGCAGTTCCAGTTGGATACCGGTGCACAGAGCGGTCAGGATGGTCGCATGTGGGGGCGTCAGGCTTTTGTCAGTCTGACCACGCCGTACGGTGAAGTTCGTCTGGGCCGTCAGTACGCCCCGATGTTCTATTCCTTTGCCACGGCGACGGTTGAGGCGCTTGGTGGCGCCGACATCATGGGTTCAGGCCTGATCGTCAACAACCTGCAGGTTCGCCAAGATAACCAGATCAGTTATTGGCTCAAGGCTGGTGATTTGACCGCAGCTGTGTCTTACTCGCCGCAGGCTGGTGTCGATCAAAAGGTGTCCAGTGCTCGCGTTTCGACCGGCACCTATACATCGACTTCGGGTGAAATCATCGGTGGTTCGGGTTCGGGGGCTACTGCTGAAGCTGCAAACTCTCAGAACCGTGGTCAAACCGTTGGCCTGTATCTGAACTACATTGTGGATCCCAGCCTGATGGTCAATGGCTCAGTCCTCGGTAACCGCTTTGGGGATGCACAACTGGTATCCGGTGCCACTGTGCTGGCTAACTTGCGCAATTACCTGGGCTACTCGCTGGGCAGCAAGTACATCATGCCTGGTACCGGGACACAGTTTGCTGGCATCTTGCACCGTGGTGAGTTCAAGAACGATCCCAGTGACGCAACTGGCCCCAAGATCAACACCATCGCGCTGGGCGTGAAGCATCCGATTGGTCAGTTCGACGTGGGTGCCGAGTATGCCTATTCGAAGTTCGCCAACTTCACCAAGGGTAAGGACACGTCCTTGATGCTGATGGGTGACTACAACTTCTCCAAGCGCACCAAGGTCTATCTGCGTGCAGGTTACGCCAAGGATGATCGTGGTCAGGTGGCCAGCACGGGTTCGGGCCGGCCGATTGCGGGCGGCCCCCTGCCTCTGTTGACGGGCTTCGGCTCGCTGGAGACGCCGTTCTTCTCGGCGGCTGGTGCCAACATCGATGCAACCACCCGAGTGGTGGCCATTGGTATCCGTCACCATTTCTGATCGGTACGCACGCAAAAAAAACCGCCCGAGGGCGGTTTTTTGTTTTGGGGCCTTGCCCTGCGGCTGGCCATCCCTCAGGCGGGCAGAAGCTTCTCCAGTTTGAACAAGTCAGCCACAGCCTCGCGTTCACGCACCACCCAGACCTGGTCGCCATCCACCATCAACTCGGCCGCACGGCCGCGCGTGTTGTAGTTGCTGGCCATGGTCATGCCATACGCGCCAGCCGACAGCACCGCCAGCACGTCGCCAGCCTGCACATTCAGCGCGCGATCACGCCCCAGCCAGTCGCCCGACTCGCACACCGGGCCCACCACGTCCCAGGTCTGCGTTGCGCCGTCACGCTGCTGCGTGTTGACGATGCCCATATAGGCCTCGTACAGCGCAGGGCGCATGAGGTCGTTCATGGCGGCGTCCACGATACAGAAGTTCTTCTTCTCACCGGGCTTGAGGTACATCACCTCGGTCAACAGCACGCCGGCATTGCCCACCAGCGAGCGACCGGGCTCGAACACCAGTTCGCGATGCCCATGGCCGCGTGCGTCGATCTTCGCCAGCAGTTGCGCGATCAGCTCGTCGGCGCCGGGGGGCGTTTCGTCCGTGTAGGTGATGCCCAGGCCGCCACCCAGGTCCAGATGGTGGATCTGGACGCCGCCAGCTTCGATGGCCTCAACCAGATCCAGCACGCGGTCCAGCGCATCCAGATAAGGTGACACCTCGGTGATCTGCGAGCCGATGTGGCAGTCGATGCCCACCACGTCGATGCCGGGCAAGGCGGCCGCACGCTTGTAGGTGTTCACCGCCAACTCGTGTGCCACGCCGAACTTGTTGCCTTTGAGGCCTGTCGAGATGTAGGGGTGGGTGCCGGCATCCACATCGGGGTTGACGCGCAAACTGACGCGCGCACGCTGGCCCAGTGCAGCCGCTACTTCCGACAGCACCTCGAGTTCGGCCGTGCTCTCCACATTGAAGCAGCGCACGCCGGTTTCAATGGCCAGCTTCATTTCAGCGCGGGTCTTGCCCACGCCAGAAAACACGACCTTGCCGGCATCGCCGCCAGCCGCCAGCACGCGCGCCAATTCACCGGCAGAAACGATGTCAAAGCCGCAGCCGGCCTTTGCAAACGTTTGCAGCACGGCCAGGTTGGAGTTGGCCTTGACCGCGTAACACACCAGGTGTTGGCGGCCCTTCAGCGCACGTTGATAAGGCGCCAACGCAGCCAGCATGGCTGGGCGTGAATACACATACAGCGGGCTGCCATGCTGGCGAACGAGGTCTCGCAGGGAGACGTTGTCCATGTACAGATCGGCCCCTTTGTAGGCCAGATAGGGAGAGCCGGGCAAGGTCATTTTTGAACGCTGGAAGAAGGGGTTGAGGCGGCCTGGGCCGGGGTGGGCAGGTAGAGCGGGCCTTTCTGGCCGCAAGCGCTGAGAAATGCGCACACGGCGGCGCCCATCAGGCTTCGGGCGAGGGCCTGGCGCAACGAACGCCCACCCATTGTCGGGCCAGATGGCCCAGCAAGTCGCGCGGTCTTGGCGGTACTGCCTAGAATTTGAGGTTCTTGAATCATGTTCTCATTCTAAGGAAGTCACCATGTCCCCCCTCGATACCCCCTCGGGCCTGACCGATGCGCAGTACGACGCAGCCATCCAGGCGGCCCTGGCGCGCATTGAGCGCACGGTGGACAAATGGCTGGAGGATGACGTCATCGACATCGACACGGCCCGTTCTGGCGGCATGTTGACGCTGACCTTGCCCAACCGCACGCAGTTGATCGTCAATGCCCAGCCACCGCTGCATGAGTTGTGGCTGGCTGCCCGCCGCGGGGGCTTTCACTTCAAGCTGAACAGCTCGGGCCAGTGGCAAGACAGCCGCGGTGGCGAGGAGTTCTTCGCCTTGCTGTCAAGTTGTGCCAGTGAGCAGGGCGGCAAGCCCGGTTTGACCTTCTGACGACTATTCGGGCTTGCCGCCAAACATATTGAGGATGCCTTTTTTCTCATCCTCAGAGCTGGGGGCTGGGGCGCTGCCTGCTGGGCCATCCGTGTTGTCAGGGCCGAGCTCCCTGACGCCCGTGCCGGATGTGTATTCCTCGTAGAACCATTCGCCGCCGACGTTGAGCACGCCTTCCGGTGCGGCTGGTTCTTCGACCGGGGCGTTGCGCAGCGCAGTGCTCATGAAGTCGATCCACACGGGCAGCGACAAACCGCCACCGGTTTCCTTGTCACCCAGTTTGCGTGGCTGGTCGTGCCCGATCCACACCACGGCCACGTTGTGCATCGTGTAACCCGCAAACCAGGCATCCATCGAATCGTTGGTGGTGCCGGTCTTGCCGTACAGGTCCGGGCGCTTGAGCGTGGCTTGCGCCTTGGCGGCGGTGCCTGAACGCGTGACCTCCTGGAGCAGGCTGCTCATGATGAATGCGTTGCGTGCATCGATGGCACGCATGCTCTCAGTGAGCTGGCTCGGGCGATATTGCGCCAGCAGGTGGCCGCGGGTGTCCGTGACCTTGAGCACCAGCAGGGGGTTCACGCGGTAGCCCCCATTGGCGAACACGGCGTAGGCGTCGGCCATCTGCAGAGGCGTCACGGACCCCGCCCCGAGCGCCATGGTGAGGTAGGCGGGGTGCTTGTCGGCCTCAAAGCCGAAGCGCGTGACCCAGTCCTGGGCATATTTGGCGCCAATGGATCGCAGGACGCGAATCGAAATCATGTTCTTGGATTTCGCCAGGCCTTTGCGCAGGGGCATCGGGCCCTCGAATTTCCCGTCGTAGTTCTTGGGTTCCCAGGCCTGGCCACCCGTGGTCCCTGCATCGAAGAAAAGCGGTGCGTCGTTGACGACGGTGGCCGGTGTGAAACCCTTTTCCAGCGCAGCTGAATAAATGAAGGGCTTGAAGCTGGAGCCTGGCTGGCGCCAGGCCTGGGTGACGTGGTTGAATTTGTTGCGACCAAAATCGAAGCCGCCCACCATGGCGCGTATCAGGCCAGTACGAGGGTCCAGGGACACAAACGCCCCCTCGACCTCCGGCAGTTGTTGCACGTACCACATGCCTTGCTTGTCCTGGTTGACGCGGACAATCGCGCCTCTGCGAATTTGCTGCTTGGGGTTGGCCTTGTCCGTCAAGGCGTTGCCCACCGCTTTCAGCCCGTCCTGCGTGATGGTGACTTGCTCACCTGACTGCAAAGCCAGCACCAGCTTCCTGGGCTCCGCCTGCAGCACCACGGCGGCCCGGATGTCTTCACTGTCGGGGTGCTCTTCCAGCGCTTCCGCGATGCGCACGTCCATCTGCTTGGGGTCGGCGGGCAGGTCAATGTAGGCCTCCGGGCCGCGCCACGCCTGGCGACGATCGAAATCCAGCAGGCCTTTGCGCAGGGCCTTGTACGCCGCCGTCTGCTCGGTCATGTTGATCGAGGTGTAGACGTTCAGGCCTCGCGTGTAGGCTTCTGCACCGTATTGCTCATGCATCAGCAGGCGGGCAGCTTCGGCGGCGTACTCGGCGTGCACCGGGATCGGGGCCTTGGTTCGGTAGCGCAGCACCTCGGCCTTGGCCTCATCGCGTTGTTGGGCCGTGATGAAGCCGTTCTCGAACATCCGGTCGATGATGTACTGCTGGCGGATGGTGGCGCGCTTGGGGTTGCGCACAGGGTTGTAGGCTGAAGGTGCCTTTGGCAGCCCGGCCAGCATGGCGGCCTCGGCCACCGTGATGTCCTTGATCGGTTTGCCGAAGTAGGTGTCACACGCTGCGGCAAAACCGTATGCCCGCTGGCCCAGGTAGATCTGGTTCATGTAGAGCTCCAGAATCTGGTCCTTGCTCAACAGGCTTTCGATTTTGAGTGCCAGCAAAATCTCGTAGATCTTGCGCGTGAAGGTTTTTTCCGTGGGCAGGTAGAAATTTCGAGCGACCTGCATCGTGATCGTGGAGGCCCCTTGGCTGCGCGCTTCGCCGAAGTTCGCCAGGCCCGCCCGGAGCACGCCAACGTAATCCACGCCACCGTGTTTGTAAAAGCGCGCATCTTCGATCGCGAGAACCGCATCTCGCATGATCCGGGGAATTTGCGAAATGGGCAGGAAATTGCGTTTCTCTTCGCCAAATTCGCCAATCAAAACCTGATCAGCCGAGAAAACCCGCAAAGGTATTTTGGGTTGATAGTCGGCCAAACCTCGGACTTCCGGCAGATTCGGATAAGCGACGGCGAGGCCGATGCAGGCGATCAAAACACCGCTGAGCACGCCCGCGAGTGCCAGTCCAGCCAGCACGCCGATCGGTTTGACGATCCATTGCACCCACCAGGCCGAGGCGCGAGAAGGGGCTGCGCGGCCCGGTCGTTGTGGCTTGTCGTTGGTGTTGGTATCGCTCATGAGGGCACGCGGTAGAAGGTTTCGAGATTATAGAAACCCTCTGCGCAGCCTGCCGTACACCAGCCTGCACGTGCTTCCTGATCGCGATTTGTTGGTTTTGCAACCGCTTGTAAGGCGTGTGCATCTCGCAACGAGGTTGGGATTTATCCTGCTTTCTTCCGTTTCATACACAAAAACTTTACTGATAGCATTCAAGTGGTTTATTAACTTTCCAGCGCCAGCTCTGGCGCATGGGGGACGGTGTGAGCTTTCTTGACACGCTCTTGGGCCGCAAGCATCCGCCAATGATCGGACTGGACATCAGTTCATCGAGCGTGAAGCTGGTCGAGCTGAGCCAGAGTGCATCTGGCGAATACATCCTGGATCGGTTTGCCTCCGAGCCCTTCGAGAAGGGCTGGATCGCTGATGGGCAGATCGAAAAGTTTGACGAAGTGGCCGAGGCTGTTCGCAAGGTGGTCAACAAGAGCGGGACTCGCACCAAGCATGTCGCCATGGCCATGCCCCAGTCTGCCGTGATCACCAAGAAGATCATGCTGCCTGCTGGCCTGCGTGAAGAGGAAATGGAAATGCAGGTGGAGGCTGAGGCCAACCAGTACATCCCGTTTTCTCTCGATGAAGTCAGTCTCGATTTCTGCGTGGTGGGCCCCAGCCCCACGTCTGCAGGGGATGTCGAGGTGCTGATCGCCGCCTCTCGCAAGGACCGCGTCCAGGACCGCCAGGGTCTGGCGGAAGCAGCAGGCCTGAAGCCGGCGATTCTGGACATCGAGTCTTATGCCTCTCGTTTGGCCATGCAGCGCCTGATTGCCGCTTTGCCGGGCGAGGGCAAGGATGCACTCGTGGCGCTTTTCGAGATCGGTGCAGAGAACACCAGCCTGAAGGTCTTGCGTGATGACGAGTTGTTGTACGACCGTGATCAGGCCTTTGGTGGCGCCCAGTTGTCGCAGCTGATTTCACGCCAGTACGGCTTCTCATTTGAGGAGGCCGAGCAAAAGAAGCTGTCAGGTGACCTGCCGGAGGACTTCCAGAGCACGATCCTGGGGCCTTTCGTCGACAGCCTGTCGCAGGAAATCGGCCGTGCATTGCAGTACTTCTTTACCAGTACGCCTCATCACAAGGTGCACTACGTGATGCTGGCGGGCGGGACCGCAACCTTGCCCGGTCTGAAGGATCGGGTAACGGAGCTGACGGGTTTTGCTTCCATGGTCGTCAACCCCTTCGAGGGCATGAAGCTGGGGTCGGCCGTGCGTGAAAGCAAGTTGCGTCGGGAAGCGCCCGCTTACCTCACCGCATGTGGCTTGGCCATGCGGAGGTTCCTCGCATGATCTTGATCAACCTGTTGCCTCATCGTGAGGAAAAGCGAAAGCTGCGCAAGCAGGCTTTCTTCGTTGGGCTGGGCCTGTCCGTGGTCGCGGGCGCGGTGATCGTGGCGCTCTGGTATGCCGTGCAGCTGCGCATGATCGCCACACAGCAATCCCGCAACGACATCCTGACTTCAGCCATTCACAAGCTGGACGAGGAAATCAAGGACGTGTCCTCGCTGAAGGCCGAGATCGATTCGCTCAAGGCGCGTCAGCGTGCCGTGGAAGACCTCCAGACCGACCGCAACATGCCGGTCTATCTGCTCAACGAGCTGGTGGCCCAGACGCCAGAGGGCATCTACCTGACCTCCATCCATCAGAACGGCCAGAGCGTGACGGTAGCGGGCTATGCTCAAACCAACGAGCGCGTGTCGGAGTTCCTGCGCAACACCAACGCGCGCTCCAAGTGGCTGGAACACCCTGAACTGGTGGAAATCAAGGCTGCGACGCAAGGCAGGGATGGGCGTGACAACAAGCGTCTGTTCGACTTCTCCATGCGCGTCAGCCTGAAACGCCCTGGCGAGGTGTCGACAGCGGCCAGTGCTGCATCTGCGCCCGGTGGCGCGGCTTCCGGGGTCAAGGCCTCACAACCAGCAGTCTCGGCTGCGGTGAAGTCCTGAGGTTGAAGCCATGGCAAATCCCAATCTGAATATCGATCTCAACGCCTGGTTCGAGGATGCCCAGGAGCAGTTCCGTGGGCTCAACCCGAATGAACCCGGCCAGTGGCCCATTCTGCCCAAGCTGTTCAGCTTCGTGGCGACCGGCGTCGCCATCGTGGCGCTGGGCTGGTTTGGCATGTTGTCGTCGCAGAGCGACGAGTTGCAGGCCGAGCGCGACAAGGAGCCCAGGCTGAAAGAGGAATACCGCTCCAAAGTGGCGCAGGCCGTGAACCTGGGTGAGCTGCGCAAGCAGCGCATTCAGGTTGAGGAATACGTCAAGCAACTCGAAAAGCAGCTGCCTGGCAAAGCCGAGATGGACGCCTTGCTGTCGGACATCAACCAGGCCGGCCTGGGCCGTGGCCTGGAGTTCGATCTGTTCCGTCCGGGGCAGGTGTCCGTCAAGGATTACTATGCGGAGCTGCCTATCGCCATTCGTGTGTCCGGTCGTTATCACGACATCGGGGCCTTCACGGCTGACATCGCCAACCTCTCTCGCATCGTGACGCTGCACAACCTGGTCATTGCCTCCGTCAATCCGAAGGAAGGCAAGGATACCCAGGGTGGCAACCTCTACATGGAGGCCACAGCCCGTACATACCGTTATCTGGATCAGGCCGAGGTTGACGCCATGCGCGCGGAAAAAGCCAAGCAGAAGAAGGGGGATCAGAAGTGATGACCCGCCCCCAAAACTGGCTGATGGCATCCCTGGCGATGCTTGCCTTGACCGCCTGTACGGGTGAGCAAGAGGAGCTGCAGGCCTGGATGGACCAGCAACGTCATGAGGTACAGCCCAGTGTGCAACCTCTGTCTCCGCCCCAGAAGTTCAACCCGCAGGCCTATGCCGGCATGGATGGCGTCGAGCCCTTCAGCACGCAGAAGCTGACTGGCGCACTCAAGCAGGAAGCGGCACAACCCAACTCGGCCGTGGCAGCCGAGCTGAGCCGGCGCAAAGAGCCGCTCGAGGCCTTCCCGCTGGACAGCATGACCATGGTGGGCAGTGTCAGCCGCAAGGGCGTACCGTACGCCTTGCTCAAGGTCGACAACCTGCTCTATCAAGTGAAGGTTGGCGAATACCTTGGTCAGAACTACGGGAAGATCATGAAGATCACCGAGACCGAAATCACCTTGCGTGAGATTGTGCAGGACGCCGCAGGCGAATGGATCGAGCGGCCGACCACTCTGCAGTTGCAGGAGGGCAGCCGATGAAAACGAATCTGGAGATGATGACTATGAAACCGTGGCGTGTTGCATTGGCCGGGCTGACCCTGTCCCTGGTCTCGCCGCTGACCTGGGCTGCTGCGGCCATCCAGGCGATCACGAGTACCCAGCAGGCCTTCAGGGCAACACCCTGATGCTGATTCTGGACTCCGGCTCCAACCAGGCTCAAGCCGCTGCGCCTGCTGCACCCGCTGCGACGCCGCCTGCAGCCGCGAAGGCCGTCGCCAAGCCCGATGACACCGTGCGGTTTGCCGAGAACAAGAACGTCAACCCGCTGGCACTCAAGGACATCGACTTCCGTCGTGGTCAGGATGGTGCAGGCCGTGTCGTGGTTGAATTGCCCAACAACCAGGTTGGCGTCGACATCAAGCAGCAGGGCCAGAGCCTGGTGGTGGAGTTCATGCGCGCCACCTTGCCAGAGCGCCTGCGTCGTCGTTTCGATGTGATGGACTTTGGTACCCCGGTGCAGGTTGTGTCGGCCAACCAGGTTGGTGACCGCGTCAAGCTGGTGGTGGAGCCGCGGGGCGACTGGGAACACTCTGCCTACCAGAGCGACAACCAGTTCGTGCTGGAAGTTCGCCCCCGCAAGGTGGACCCCAACAAGCTGACCCAAGGCCCGGGCTACTCGGGTGAAAAGCTGTCGCTCAACTTCCAGAACATCGAAGTGCGCGCCTTGCTGCAGGTGATCGCCGACTTCACCAACTTCAACGTGGTGACCAGCGACACCGTGACGGGCAACGTCACGCTGCGCTTGAAGGACGTGCCCTGGGATCAGGCTCTGGACATCATCATGCAGGCCAAGGGCTTGGGGGTGCGCAAGTCCGGCAACGTGCTGTGGATTGCGCCCAAGGACGAAATCAACGCCAAGGAAAAGATCGATCTGGAAGCCAAGGCCCAGGTAGCGGCTCTGGAGCCGCTTCGCACCCAGGCCTTCCAGCTGAACTACACCAAGGCGGAGGAGATCGCCAAGGGTCTGACAGGTACCAGCACCGGAGGTGGGGGCACGGCCACGCGTATCCTGTCGCCTCGTGGCAGCGTGATTTTCGAGACGCGCACCAACCAGCTGTTCGTGAACGACATCCCCTCCAAGCTGGAAGAAATCCAGGGAATGATCGCCAAGATTGACATCCCGGTGCGCCAGGTGCTGATCGAGGCACGCATCGTGGAAGCCAGCGACACCTTCGGGCGTTCGCTCGGTGTGCGTCTGGGGGCCCTGGACATGCGCGGACTGCGTGGTGGCACACCGGGGTTCGGCATTGGCAGCGACAACCGCGTTGCCATCACCGGTACGTATCAGGGCGTCGGAGAGCAGACCTTGCAGGCTGCGGCGACGTCGGGCAGCTACGTGCCTAACACCTATTTCGTCAACCTGCCGAGCACGGGCTTCAATGGTTATAGCGCATCGTCGGTTGCGCTGTCGCTGTTCGGTGCGAACTCCAACCGCTTCCTGAACCTGGAGCTGTCTGCGCTGGAGGCTGATGGCAAGGGCAAGATCGTGTCCAGCCCGCGTGTGATCACGGCAGACCAGGTTAAAGCCCTGATCGAGCAGGGTACCGAACTGCCGTACCAGGTCGCCACATCGAGCGGTGCCACGGCTTTGGCGTTTCGCAAGGCCAACCTGAAGCTGGAAGTCACCCCGCAGATCACGCCTGAGGGCAACATCATCCTGGATGTGGACGTGAACAAGGACAGCGTCGGCCAGGTCACCAATGCCGGCTACGCCATCGACACCAAGCACGTGCGGACGCAGGTGCTGGTTGAAAACGGTGGCACGGTGGTCATTGGTGGCATCTTCCTGCAGAGCGAAAACTCGACCGAAACCAAGGTCCCGTTCCTGGGGGATTTGCCGGTGCTGGGGCATCTGTTCAAATCCAATGTCAGAAATGCCCAGCGTTCCGAGTTGCTGATCTTCCTGACACCCAAGGTGGTGACAGAAAAAGCAGCATTGCGTTGAAGACCGCAACCGTTTTGAGGATCCCCGTCATGGGAGTGAAGATGATGAATTGGAAAACATGGTTGACCGTCCTGGCTGCTGTGGCGTCGGTGGCGGCTTGTGGCGGTGGTGGTGGGGCGGGGACGCCGTTGTATGGTTCCACGACTACTACGACAACGACAACGACGACGACATCTACGGCAACGGCCGTTGACGTGTCATCAAGCTCGCTTCAGTTGGGATCGGGCTCCGGAGAGTCCGTCACGATTACCGTTGTAGTCAAAGGGCCTGGCAGCGTTGTGCTCGCTGACGCGCCCGTAACTCTTCAGGCTTCTTCGGGCTCGTTGGCCGTCTCTGCGACGAAAACCAATGCGAACGGCACAGTGACAGCCACGCTGACACCGGGCACCAGTGCCATCGACAAGGCCAACAGGACCATTCGGGTAACCGCAACTTCTGGGTCAGCTTCTGGGTATGTTGACGTACAGGTTACCGGTACGACAGTTGCCTATTCCGGCGCGACCTCGTTCAGTGTGGGCGGCGCCCCAAGTAACATGTCCTTGCTGGTGAAAGACTCCAAGGGAGCTGTCATTCCGGGCGCAACCGTTGAGGTGACAGCTGGCACCTTGGGGAATGCACTTTCGTCGTTGTCCGCCACCACCGATGCAAACGGTGCTGCGACATTTAGCTATACGCCGACCAACGCCGGGACGGATACGTTGATCTTCTCTGCCTTGGGGGCAACGGCGACCGCTACGTTAGCTGTTAGCGGACAAGACTTCGTATTTACCTCGCCAGCTTCCGGCACCTCGGTAACTGTTGGTGCTTCAACTTCGATCTCTGTGCGTTATCGTTTGAATGGCGTTGCAGTTTCAGGAGCGACAGTCAACTTTGCTGCAACCGGAGGCACCTTCTCGTCCTCGACAGGCGTAACCAACGGTAGTGGCGTAGCGACCACGTCCCTGACCTCTACGTTTGCAGGCCCGACGACCGTGACGGCAACGATCAGCGGTGTGGGGACAATTAGCCTGCCGATTTCCTTCGTTGCGACTACACCGGCAAATATTGTGTTGCAGGTGTCGCCATCAGCTATTGCCCCCAATGCCAATGGCAGCGTGGCTCAGCAAGCCACAGTGTCTGCAAGGGTCACAGATGCAAACGGTAATCCTGTCAAGGGTGTAACTGTAGATTTCTCGCGGACAGCGGACCCGAGTATTGGCAACCTCAGTGCGCCGTCGGCGACGACTGATGCAAATGGTGAGGCGTCGGTGAAATACATTTCGGGGCCGAATTCCACGGCTACCGACGGCGTCCGGATCAGTGGCACCGTGTCCGGTACGTCGGTCGTGGGGAACACTCAGCTGACGGTAAATCAACAAGCCTTGTTCATTGCATTGGGTACGAGCAACACGATCAGCAATTTGACCGTCAATGGCGTTGTGGATGAAACAACGTATGTCAAGCCATGGACGGTGTATGTCACAGATGCTAACGGTGTCGCCGTCTCCGGTAAGACATTAACCATCAGGATTCTTTCTGTGGCCTACGGGAAAGGTAGGCTGGCTTACTCTACGACTGATGGCGTTTGGGAGGCTTCGGATTACACCGGTGCTATTGATGTCAATACGGTTATGCCGGCTGGCAACATGTTGTGGTGTACCAGTGAAGACGCCAACAACAATGGGACGCTGGATTCTGGCGAAGATACCAACGGCAGCGGAAGCTTGGAACCCGGTAACGTCATTTCACTTGCGCCGGGTAACAGCACGGTGGTGACTGACGTCAACGGACGGGCAACGATCAACCTGCTCTATGCTGAAAGCTATGCGCCCTGGGTTCAGGTGACGCTTCGCGCGACTGCGACGGTTGCTGGTACGGAGTCCAAGAAGGATGCGACGTTTGTAGTCAGTGGAATGAGCACTGACTTCAGTAAGGCGGACACCCCTCCTGCGGGTGTGGTTAGCCCATTTGGCCGGAGGGCATCGTGTGCGTCGCCGTACTGACGTTCCACGGGCATGAAGGTTAGCCTGGTAGGCCTCCCCGGCGGCGGTAAATCCACCGTCGGGCGGCAGTTAGCAAAACGCATCGGGGCTCGATTCGTCGACTCCGATGCGGTTCTCGAAGAACGGATCGGCATGCCGATCCGTCAGTTTTTTGAGCAGTTCGGTGAGGCGGCCTTTCGTGATCGCGAGGAGGCCGTGATCGATGAGTTGACCGCAGAAGCGCAGGCGCCTGGCTCGCAGGCACTGGTGCTGGCGACGGGGGGCGGTGCCTTGTTGCGGCCGGTCAACCGTGATCGCTTGCGCGCCCGCACCACGGTGATTTACCTGCGCTCGACGCCGGAGGAGCTGTACAGGCGGCTTCGGCACGATACGCAGCGGCCCTTGCTGCAGGTGGCCGATCCGCTTGCCA
>JACPOH010000122.1 GCA_016185075.1 Aquabacterium sp.
CCACCCGTGAACAAGGTCCCCAGGATGTTCAGGCCGGAGTCCACACGCACAGGCACGTTGACCGAGCCCTTGAGCGCTGCCGTCTCGCTCAGCGAGGAACTGGTGCTGGTCGCCACGCCCGTGATCACATTGCCAGAAGCCTTGAGCAAGGCGTTCTGACCGGCGACGATGTTCACGCCTTCGGTCAGCACATCGCCTTGCGTGGCCTGCACAGCAACATCCTTGCCGGCCGTGATGCTCACGCCCTTGGCGGTTGTCGACGAGGTCTGCGCGCCATTGGCCGAGCCCGTCACGCCGCCATTGAGGGTCACGGTGCCACTGCCAAACAGATAGGGCACCACGCCGCTGACCGAGCCGCCACCCTGCAGGTTCAGGCTGACGGTGTTCTTCGATGCGCTGTCATGGGCCGCCAGCAGGTTCACAGCCTTCGCACCCTGGATCTGCGCGTTGCCACCCGCCGTCAACGTGGTACCCGTGAGCGTGGCCACACCACCAGCATCCACATTCACGTCCTGCCCGGCCTTCAAGGTCGACACGGTCTCTGTGGTCGTGCTGGACTTGCCGGCACTGTAGTTCGCGCCGAGCTTGGCGCTGCCGCTCACATTGATACCCAGCGGCTTGAAGAGGCCGAAGCCCAGGCTGCCGCTCACGTTCACTGTCGAGGTCTCCTGGGACACCGTCGGATCGACCACCTCGACAGTGGTGCTCAAGACGCGCATGTCCACATGCTGGTCCGCGGTGGCCCGAATGTTCTGCGTGGCATTGACGCTGTAGCCGTTCAGCGCGAGGTCACCACCGCTGTGCAGTGTGGCGTTGCCAGTGGCGTTGATGCTGCCATTGGTCAACGCCACGCCGCGCGCCCCCTCGAGCTCGATGTTGCTGCCCGTGAGCTTGCCACCGTTGAGGCTCAGCGATCGACTCGCCTGCAAGGAGATGCCATCTGCACCGTTGGCGGTGAATTGCGCATTGCTGCTTTCCAATGAGCCGCCTTGCACATCCACCTTGATGCCCTGTTGGGCCACCCAGGTGCCGCTTGTGTTCACGCCTGCACCCTGGCGAGTCGAGATCACATTGATCACGCCCGCGTTCATCGCACCCAGCAGGCTGGCGTCCACCGAGACGCTGGAGGGCGCACTGCCCTCCGCTGCCAGCAAGCGCGCCGAGCGCGGATCAAACGTGGCCTGACCGACGGCGACGGTCAGGTTGGCGCTGTTGCTCGCCGACACGCTGGCGTCCGTGGCGACCTTGATGGCAGGGCTCAGCAGCGCCAAGGCACCCTCGGGGTTTTGCAGCGCGCCATTGATCGTCAAGCTTGCGCCGGTTCTGGCCTTGCTGGTGTCCAGGCTGATGACCTGGTCACCCGCTCGATTGCTCGCGCCCACCACCAAGGTGGCTTGAGACACATTGGTCGCCACCACCTTGCCATTGACGCTGATGCCATTCGGGTTGACGAGCACGAGGCTGGCCTTCTGACCATTGATGCCCAGACCGGCGCTCAATGTGGAAGCTTGCGTACCCGTGACTTCCGCGATGATATGTGTGGCCGCCATGCCCAAGGTGGCGTTGCCAGCGATCGTGCCCCAGGCACCGGACGCTGTGGTCTGCAGGCTGTTGTTGAAGACCGTGCCTCTGGGGTTGGTCGCATTGAACAGGGAGAAGCCGTTGTACGAGGAACCGTCGGACCTCGTTGGCGCGATCTGGATGACGGTGGCGCCGTTGGATGAGGACGTGACCTTCGTGTTGGTCTGGCCGTTGACAACCACGTCGGCCGCATAACCCATACGGGGGGCCATCACGCCTACAGCAGTGAGCATCGCTGCCACCGTGCCAGCGACGAGGCTGAGTGAAAAGGGGGGAACGCGTTTGCTATTTTTGTACAACATGTTCTTGCAAAGAGATACCAACACAAAGCGGAATGGATGCGAATGTGTCGGGTACTTTACAAATGAGAACTAGTAACAAAAGGTGGTGCTAACCCACCCGGCCCCTCGTCCAGGGGGCCGGAGAAACGACGAGACGGTGGCTAGGCCAGGCCGTCAAAAAGCCAAAAGCCCCCGTGCCGGCAAGACACGGGGGTTCACAAACTTGGCAACGGTACGCGCCGGCTGATCAGGCCGGCGTCAGGCGATCAATCAGTCAGCCTGCTTGCGCAGGAAGGCCGGGATCTCGATTTCATCCATGCCGTTGCTGGCCAGGGCGTCCACCTTGGCAGCCGCTTGCGTGCGGCCCGAGCGCCACACGCTGGGCGTGTTCAGGCCGCTGAAGTCGTTGCCGCCGGCGCTGGCGTGGCCCATGCCAGCCATGCCGCCAGCCAGACCTTGCGCGTGGCCTGCGTGGCCGATGGGCTGGGTCAGCACGGGGATGTTGTCGGTGCCGGTGCGGGCGAAGACTTGCGTCTGCGGTGCGCTGTGGACCACGGTCATCGGCGCTTGCTGGCGCTTGGAACCACACAGGCCGGTAGCGATCACGGTCACGCGCAGTTGGTCACCCAGGCTTTCGTCGTAGGCCGTGCCGTAGATGACGTGCGCATCTTCAGCGGCGTAGCGACGGATGGTGTTCATGGCGTTGCGCGACTCGCTCAGCTTGAAGCTGGACTTGCCTGCAGCAATCAGCACCAGCACGCCACGTGCGCCGGACAGGTCGATGCCTTCCAGCAACGGGCAGGCCACGGCGGCTTCGGCCGCCTTGGTGGCGCGGTCCGGGCCACCAGCGGTGGCAGTGCCCATCATGGCCTTGCCAGGCTCGCTCATCACGGTCTTGACGTCTTCAAAGTCGACGTTCACCAGGCCAGGGATGTGGATGATGTCGGAGATGCCGCCCACGGCGTTCTTCAGCACGTCGTTGGCCTTGCCGAAAGCTTCTTCCTGGGTGACGTCATCGCCCAGCACTTCCAGCAGCTTCTCGTTGAGCACGACGATCAGCGAGTCGACATTGGCTTCGAGTTCGTTCAGGCCGGTATCAGCCTGCTTCATGCGGCGGTTGCCTTCGAATTCGAAAGGCTTGGTCACCACACCCACGGTCAGGATGCCCATTTCCTTGGCCACACGGGCGATCACAGGGGCCGCACCGGTACCGGTGCCACCACCCATGCCGGCCGTGATGAAGACCATGTGGGCGCCGTCCAGGGCCGCACGGATCTGGTCCACCGCTTCTTCAGCAGCGGCCTTGCCGGCTTCAGGCTTGGCACCAGCGCCCAGACCGGAGTTGCCCAGCTGCAACTGCATCTCGGCGCTCGAACGCAGCAGCGCTTGCGAATCGGTGTTGGCGCAGATGAACTGCACACCTTGCACGCCTTGCTGAATCATGTGCTCGACTGCATTGCCGCCGCCGCCCCCCACACCGATCACCTTGATCTGTGTGCCCATATCGAAGTTGTCGATCATCTCGATTGCCATGTCGTACCTCTTTTTTAATCAAGCAGTTGCCAATTGAAATCGTACCCAAGTTCGGCGCTTAAAAATTGCCGACGAACCAATCGCGTACACGACCAAACAAGGTCTGAACCGACCCGGCTTGTTGTGCCGCCTTCATCCCGCGCATGCGCGCGAGTCTTGCCTCTTCGAGCAAGCCCATGACGGTGGCCGAGCGAGGGCTGGCCACCATGTCGTGCAGTGCGCCTGAGTACAAGGGCGTGCCCTTGCGCACAGGCTTCAGGAAGATGTCTTCGGCCAGCTCGACCATGCCCGGCATCACCGCCGAGCCACCGGTCAGCACGATGCCGGAAGACAACAGTTCTTCGTAACCAGACTCGCGGATCACCTGGTGCACCAGCGAGAAGATTTCTTCCACGCGCGGCTCGATCACGCCGGCCAGGGCCTGGCGCGAGAGCATGCGCGGTGCGCGGTCACCCAGGCCGGGCACCTCGACTTGTTCATTGGGATCGGCCAGCAGCTGCTTGGCCACACCGAAGTCCACCTTGATGTCTTCGGCGTCCTTCGTGGGTGTGCGCAGGGCCATCGCGATGTCGCTGGTGATGAGGTCACCGGCGATGGGGATCACGGCCGTGTGGCGCACCGAGCCGTCGGTGAAGATGGAGACGTCTGTGGTGCCGGCACCGATATCGACCATGGCCACACCGAGCGACTTCTCGTCTTCGGTGAGCACGGCTGCAGAAGAAGCAGAGGGATTGAGGACCAGCTGTTCGGCCTCCAAGCCGCAGCGACGAACACACTTGACGATGTTTTCGGCAGCGCTCTGGGCTCCGGTCACGATGTGCACCTTGACCTCGAGGCGACCGCCAGACATGCCGATTGGCTCTTTGACCTCATGGCCATCAATGATGAACTCTTGGGGCTCAACAAGCAATAGGCGTTGATCATTAGGAATGTTGATCGCCTTTGCGGTTTCCACCACACGTTGCACATCGATGGGTGCCACTTCCTTGTCCCGCACGATGACCATGCCCGTGCTGTTCTGACCGCGGATGTGGCTGCCGGTGATGCCGGTCCACACACGGCTGATCTTGCAGTCGGCCATCAGCTCGGCCTCTTTCAAGGCTTGCTGAATGGACTGCACGGTGGCGTCGATGTTGACGACCACGCCGCGCTTGAGACCGTGACTGGGCGCCACGCCCAGCCCCGCCAGGCGCAGGTCACCGCCCGGCATGACCTCGGCCACGACCGCCATCACTTTGGCGGTGCCGATGTCCAGCCCGACGACCAGATCCTTGTATTCCTTGGCCATGGTGTGTGTGGTTTATCTGGTTGAAGACAAAGGTTTGTTGCTGGCCGGTGCGTTGTGAGCAGCCACCGGTTTGGCAACGACGGGTTTCTTGATCACAGGGGGCTTCTGGCCGTCCTGCAAGGTGGTCAGGCCGCGCAGCTTGACGGCGTAGCCTTCGGGATAACGCAGGTCTGCATGCGCCAGCGGCGCGGGGTACTGGCGCTTGAGTTCGGGCAGCGTGCGCACGAAGCGATCGGTGCGCGCGAGCACCTCTTCCAGGCTGCCTCGGCCGAGTTCGATCGTGGCGTCGTTGTCCAACTCGACACTCCAGGAGCCCCGCTCGGTGAGCTTGAGCGTGTCGATCTCGCCCAGCGGCGCCAGCACGGGCTTGAGGCGCTGCAACATGTCGAGCACGGCCTGGGCGTCACCAGCGGTCGGGGTCCGGGGCGCTTCGAGCGTAGGCAAGTGCTCGTCTTCCACGTCACCGAGGTTGGCGTCGAACACCTCACCATAGGTGTTCACGAGCTGGTCTTCGCTGTCGTCATGGTGCCAGTAGGCGGCTGGGCGGTGCTCTTCCAGCACGACGCGCAGCTCGTTGGGCCACACGCGGCGCACCACGGCCTTGCGCACCCAGGGCACCGACTCGAACACCTCGCGGCTGCGGTGGAGGTTCACGTTGAAGAAGCCGCCATGCATGCGCGGCACGATGTTGGCGCGCACCGTGGCCACGTTGTTGCGCTGCAGATCGCCTTCGAGCTGCACCTTCTGCAGATTGAAGTAAGGCAGGCGGGTCAGCTTGGTGATGCCGGCAGCCAGCAACAGCCCGATCGCCACCACCAGCAAGGCGGAGGCGGCAGCGTTCATCCAGAGGACGTCTTGCGGCGTCTCGTCCGGTGCGCTGTAGCTGTTGAGGGCGGCGGCAGCCTGCATGGCGGTTGTGGCTTCTTTCGCTTGCGGTTAACGAAGGCTGTCCAGACTGGCCGAGGCCAGCAGGTGGACGCAGAGTTGTTCGTAGCTCAGGCCAGCCACCTTGGCCGACATGGGCACGAGCGAGTGGCCGGTCATGCCCGGCGAGGTGTTGATCTCCAGCAGGAAGGGCTGGCGATCCGACCGGCGGATCATCACGTCGGCACGCGCCCAGCCGCGGCAGCCCAGGGTCTTGAAGGCACGCACGACCTGGCGCTGAATCTCGGCCTCTTCGTCAGTATCGAGCTGGCTCGGGCACAGGTACTTCACGTCATCGGTGAAGTACTTGTTCTGGTAGTCGTAATTGCCGTCCGGGGCCACGATGCGGATCACCGGCAAGGCCTGTGCCTCGCCTTCGACGATCAGCACCGGGCAGGTGGTTTCTTCACCTTCAATGAATTGCTCGCACAGCACTTCAGGGTCATGCTGGGCTGCAGCGGCATAAGCGGCAACGCACTGGCTGGGGTCGGTCACCTTGGTCAGACCGATGGACGAACCTTCGCGCGCCGGCTTGACGATCATGGGCGCGCCCAGGGCCGTCAGGGCGTGAGCGCAGTCTTCGGCGCTGGCCACCATGCGCCAGTCCGGCGTGGGCAGACCTTCAAAGCGCCAGATGCGCTTGGTCATGATCTTGTCCATGGCGATGCTCGACGCCATCACGCCAGATCCGGTGTAGGGAATCTTGAGCAGCTCCAGCGCGCCTTGCACGGTACCGTCTTCACCACCACGGCCATGCAGCGCGATGAACACGCGGTCGACGCCTTCGGCCTTGAGCTCCTGCAACGGGCGCTCGGCCGGATCGAAGGCAAAGGCGTTCACACCTTGCGATTGCAAGGCCTTGAGCACGCCCGAGCCGGACATGATGGACACATCGCGCTCGGCCGAAGTGCCACCGAACAGCACGGCCACCTTGCCCAGGCTGGCCGGGTCGATACGGGGCGCTTGGATTTGGATGGTGCTCATGCTCAGTTCTTGTCCTTCAACAGCTCGGCCGTCTTGCCGGCCACCGTGCCGATCGAGCCGGCGCCCATGCAGATCACCACATCGCCACCGCGGGCGTTGCTGGCGATGGCCTGCGGCAGCTCGGCCACGTCGTCCACAAAAATGGGTTCCACCTTGCCTGCCACACGCACGGCACGGGTCAGCGCACGGCCATCGGCCGCCACGATGGGCGCCTCGCCTGCGGCATACACCTCGGTCAGCAACACGGCGTCGGCCGTACCCAGCACCTTGACGAAGTCTTCGAAGCAATCGCGCGTGCGGGTGTAGCGGTGCGGCTGGAAGGCCAGCACCAGACGCTGGCCTGGGAAGGCGCCACGTGCGGCGTTGATCACCGCAGCCATCTCCACCGGGTGGTGGCCGTAATCGTCGATCAGCGTGACCTGGCCGCCATCGGCCGTCTTGAATTCGCCATAGCGCTGGAAGCGACGGCCCACGCCCGTGAAGGCGCCCAGGGCCTGGATGATGGGCTCATCAGGCAGCTCGATCTCGGTGGCCACGGCAATCGCGGCCAGCGCATTGAGCACGTTGTGCACCCCCGGCAGGTTCAAGGTGACGGTGATGTCGGGCATGACCACGCCATTGCGACGCTGCACCACAAAGCGCATCTGTCCGCCCGGCAGGGCTTCCACGTCCACTGCGCGAACCTGGGCGTCTTCGCCAAAGCCATAGCTGATGACCGGACGGGAAATCAGCGGGATGATGGAACGCACACCCGGGTCATCGGCGCACAGGATGGCCGAGCCGTAGAAAGGCATGCGGTGCAGGAAGTCCACGAAGGCCTGCTTGAGCTTGGCGAAGTCGTGGCCATAGGTGTCCATGTGGTCGGCGTCGATGTTGGTGACGACCGACATGATGGGCAGCAGGTTCAGGAAGGAGGCATCCGACTCGTCGGCCTCGACGACGATGTACTCACCCTTGCCCAGGGCCGAGTTGGCACCGGCGCTGTTGAGCTTGCCACCGATGACGAAGGTGGGGTCCACGCCGGCCTCGGCCAGGATGGAGGTGACCAGCGAGGTGGTGGTGGTCTTGCCGTGTGTGCCCGCAATGGCGATGCCTTTGCGCAGGCGCATCAGCTCGGCCAGCATGACGGCACGCGGCACAACCGGGATGCGTTTGGCGCGGGCCGCGATCACCTCGGGGTTGTCGCCCTTCACGGCAGTGGAGGTGACCACCGCCTCGGCACCTTCGATGTGCGCGGCTTCATGACCCACGTGCACCGTGATGCCCAAGGAGGCCAGCCGGCGCGAGGTCGCGCTGTCAGACTGGTCGGAGCCCGACACGGTGTAGCCCAGGTTGTGCAGGATCTCGGCGATGCCGCTCATGCCGGCACCACCGATGCCCACGAAATGGATGTGTTTGACGGCGTGCTTCATGTGGACGCCTTTGCGTTTGAAGGTTTCACGTGTTGCTCGATGGCGTCGGCCACGGCAGCGGCGGATTGCAGGCGGGCCAGGCCACGCGCCTTGATGGCCATGGCTGCCAGCCCGGTTCGGTTGAGCGACTGGATGAGCTCGGCCAGCCTGGCGGCGTTCAGCTCGGCCTGTGGCAGGTGGATGGCCGCGCCGTTATTGGCCATGTAGATGGCGTTGTCGCGCTGGTGCGCCGTGGTTGACACCACCAGCGGCACGAGGATGCTGGGCACGCCCGCGGCACACAGTTCGCTGACGGTAATGGCACCGGCACGGCCGATGATCACATCGCACTCGGCCAGGCGCTGCGGCATGTTGTTGATGAAGGGCAGCACCTCGGCGTCTTTGGCGGGGTCCAGCCCGGCCTTGACGTAGTCGGCCTTGACCGCCTCGAAGTTGGCCATGCCGGTCTGGTGCGTGATCAGCGGGCGCTGGTCGGCAGGGATCTGAGCCAGGGCCTGAGGTACGGCATCGTTGAGCACCTTGGCGCCCAGGCTGCCGCCCACGATCAGCACGCGCAGCGGGCCTGTGCGGTTGGCGAATCGCTCGGCCGGCGGCGCAATGGCTTCGATCTCGGCGCGCACAGGGTTGCCCGTGACCCGTGCCACCTTGTTTTGGGCAGCAGGGCCGTCAAAGCCGCAGGCCAGCACGTCGGTGATGGGCAACAACATGCGGTTGCTCAACAGCATGGCCGCGTCTGCATTGACCAGCACCAAGGGCAGGCCACGGGCCACGCCCATCAGGCCACCAGGAAAGCACACGTACCCGCCCATGCCCAGTACGGCATCGGCCTGGCGCGCCTTGAGGATCCTGAAACAGTCGGCAAAAGCCTTGAGCAGGCGCACACCACCAGAGACCGTGTCCTTGAGGTTCTTGCCACGCAGGCCATTGAAGGCGATGGCGTCCATGGGGATGCCGGTGGGCGGCACCAGGCGGTTTTCCATGCCACCGGTGGTGCCCAGCCAGCTGACCGTCCAGCCACGGCGCTTCATTTCGTCGGCCACAGCCAGCCCGGGCATGATGTGCCCACCGGTGCCAGCAGCCATGATGACGAGGTGGCGGCTCATGCTCTACCTCCGCGCATCAACGGGCGTTGCACGCCCTGCCCCCGCTTCGCGGTGGCCTGTCGGTTTTGATGAAACAGCCAGTTCATGCGCGGCCTCCGCGCATCAACTGCCTGTTTTCAATGTCGACCCGCAGGCAGATGGCCAGCGCAATGCAGTTGAGCATCACGCCCGAACCGCCGAAACTCATCAAAGGCAAGGTCAGCCCCTTGGTGGGCAGGACGCCCAGGTTCACACCCATGTTGATGAAGGCCTGACCGCCCATCCACACGGCCACGCCTTGCGCCACGAGACCGGAGAAGACACGGTCCAGCGCAATGGCCTGGCGGCCGATGTTGAACAGGCGCACCACCAGCCAGAAGAAGGCGATGATGACGACGCCCACACCAATGAAGCCCAGTTCCTCGCCGATCACGGCCAGCAGGAAGTCGGTGTGGGCTTCGGGCAGGTAGTGCAGCTTTTCCAGGCTGGAGCCCAGGCCTTCGCCGAAGATCTCACCACGTCCGAAGGCAATCAGCGAGTGCGTCAGCTGGTAGGCCTTGCCCAGGGCGTTCTTTTCGGACCAGGGGTCCAGGTAGGCAAAGATGCGCTCACGACGCCAGGGGCTCAAGGTCACCATCAGGGTGAAGGCACCCAGCAGCACCGCGGTGATCAGGAAGAACATGCGGCCGTTGACCCCGCCCAGGAACAGGATGGCCATGGCGATGGTGGCGATCACCATGAAGGCGCCCATGTCAGGCTCGGCCAGCAGCAACAGGCCGATCACCCCGACGGCCACGGCCATGGGCATCACGGCGCGGAAGAAGTGCTCCTTGACGTCCATCTTGCGCACCATGTAGTCCGAGGCGTACAGGGTGATCGCCAGCTTGGCCAGCTCGGACGGCTGGAAGTTCATGATGCCCAGCGGCAACCAGCGGCGCGCGCCATAGACCACCTTGCCCACATGCGGGATCAGGACCAGGATCAGCAGGATCAGCGAGACCACGAACAACCAGGGCGCCGTCTTTTCCCAGGTGGCCATGGGGATCTGGGTGACCACGGCGGCCACGCACACGGCCATGATGATGGCCACCAGGTGGCGCGTGAAGAAGAAGGTGGGCGTGTAGTTCGAAAAGCGTGGGCTGTCGGGCAGTGCGATGGTGGCCGAGTAGACCATCACCAGACCCATGGCCAGCAAGGCCAGCGTCAGCCACACCAGAGGTTGGTCAAAGCCCATGACCTTGGAAGGCTGTGACGAGGTCACATTGACGAAGTCACGCACGGGCAGCGGGCCAGTGCTGTCAGACGACTTGCCCTTGCCCAGGCCGGCGCGGACCTTGTCCAGCAGGCCAGCCAGCAGGGGGCGACGAACGGCTGTTTCGCTCATGCGATGTCTCCTCGTTCGTGGGCCAGATCCTGCACGGTGCGGATGAACACCTCCGCACGGTGCGCGTAGTTGCGGAACATGTCCAGGCTGGCGCAAGCGGGGCTCAGCAGCACGGCGTCACCGGCTCGCGCCTGCTCGAAGGCCCAGCGCGTGGCGGCCTCCAGGCTGTCGTGGCGTTGCATGGGCAAGGCCTTGCCCACGGGCGTGCGCACATCGGCCAGGGTGGCTTCGATGGCCTGCGCGTCACGGCCGATCAGGGCCACCGCACGTGCATGGCGGCCCACCGGCTCGGCCAGCGGCGCAAAGTCCTGGCCCTTGCCATCACCACCGAGGATGACCACCAGCTTGCCGGGCGACAGGTCGGCGCCGAGGCCTTGCAAGGCGGCCACGGTGGCGCCCACATTGGTGCCCTTGCTGTCGTCGATGGCGTCGATGCCGCCCACGGTGGCCACATGCTCGACGCGATGCGGCTCGCCACGGTATTCACGCAGGCCGTGCAGCATGGGGGCCAACTGGCAACCGATGGCGGTGGCCAGCGACAAGGCGGCCAGCGCATTCGAGGCGTTGTGGCGGCCACGGATGCGCAGCGCATCAGCGGGCATCAGGCGCTGCAGCACGATCTCGGCCTGCTCGCCCTTCTTGAGCTTGATGGTGGGGTCGGCTTCCAGTGCGCGCACCAGCCAGGCCATGCCGGACTCGTTGACCAGGCCAAAGTCGCCAGGGCGACGCGGCGCGTCCAGACCGAAGTAGACCAGGTTGCGGTACACGGTTCTGGCGGGGCGGCCCCGCACACCGGACTTGATGACCTCGGGCGGCGGCACCATGTCCATCACGACGGGGTCGTCGCGGTTGATGACCATGATCCCGTTCTTGCCGAAGATGCGGGCCTTGGCAGCAGCGTACGCGGTCATGCTGCCGTGCCAGTCCAGGTGGTCCTGCGTGATGTTGAGCACCACGGCGGCATCGGGCTCGAAATTGCTGACGCCATCGAGCTGGAAGCTGGAGAGCTCCAGCACCCAGGCTTGGGGCAGCACCTCAAAGGTCGGCGCGGCAGGCGGTGGCGGAGCCAACTCGATCAGCGGCGCATCGGCGTCGTCAACCAAGGGCTCGGCCTGGGCTTCTACCAACGGCTCGGCATCTTCTGGCTGATCGACATCGACCGGTTCATCTTCTGGCAGCGCTTCCTCGGCGGCTGCGGTGATGGCCGTGTCTTCGACGGGGGCATCCAGCGCAGCATCCGAGGCAGCGGACTCTGCCTGTACGACAGGCTGCTCAACCTCGACATGGGCCTCATCACGCGCAGGCACCGATTCCTCGCACAGTGGCCGAGGCTCCTGCTCCAATGCCACACGCAAGGTATCCAGCAAGGTCGGCCCGATGTTGCCAGCCAGGCCCACACGCAAGCCGGCGCGCTCGATCAGCTTGGCCGTGAGCGAGGTGGTCGTGGTCTTGCCGTTGGTGCCGGTGATGGCCACGACCTTGGGCGCATAGCCCATGTCGGCCTTGAGATCGGCCAGGGCGGAGGCAAACAGCGACAGCTCGCCGCGCACGGGGATGCCCAGCTCGTCGGCCTTGGCCAGCAGCGCGGACACGTCCGGCGCATGGGGCATCAGGCCGGGGCTCTTGAGCACCAGGTTGACACCGTCCAACAAGCCCACGTCCAGCCCATGGTGCAGGACCGCGGCTGGCACATCGGCGGCCAGCGTGGCGGCCTGCGGCGGGTTGGCACGCGTGTCGGCCACACGCACGGTCGCGCCACACCGGGCGCACCAGCGCGCCATGGCCAGACCGGAGTCGCCCAGACCCAGGATCAGCACGGTGAGGTCACGTAAGTAATGCATGGTGTGCTTGGCGCAGTGAAACGATCAACGCAGCTTGAGGGTGGACAGGCCCAGCAGGCACAGCAGCATGGTGATGATCCAGAAGCGGACCACGACCTGCGTCTCTTTCCAGCCGGATTTTTCGAAGTGGTGATGCAGCGGTGCCATCAGCAAGATGCGGCGGCCCTCGCCGTACTTCTTCTTCGTGTACTTGAAGTAGCTCACCTGCACCATCACCGACAGCGCTTCCAAGACAAAAACCCCGCCCATCAAGGCCAGCACGATCTCTTGCCGCACGATGACCGCGATGGTCCCCAGCGCCCCACCGAGCGCCAGTGCCCCCACGTCGCCCATGAAGACTTGGGCGGGATAAGCGTTGAACCAGAGAAAGGCCAGGCCCGCTCCGGCAAGGGCCGCACAGAACACCAGCAGTTCACCTGCGCCCGGGATGTGCGGCAGCAACAGGTACTTGGCGAACACGGCGTTGCCCGTGACATAACAGAAGATGCCCAGCGAGGCCGACACCATCACCACCGGCATGATGGCCAGGCCATCGAGGCCATCGGTGAGGTTCACGGCATTGCTGGTGCCCACGATCACGATGTAGGTCAGTACCATGAAGCCCCACACGCCCAGCGGGTAGCTCACGGTCTTGAAGAAGGGCACGATCAGGTCGGCCTTGGGCGGCAGGTCATTGGAGAAACCCGATGACACCCAACGGAAGAACAACTCGATCACGCGCAGGTTGTTCGTCTCGGACACGCTGAAAGCCAGGTAGATGGCCGCAATCAAGCCGATGATGGACTGCCAGAAATACTTCTCGCGCGAGGGCATGCCCTCGGGGTCCTTCAAGACGACCTTGCGCCAGTCGTCCACCCAGCCGATGGCACCGAAACCCGTGGTCACGATCATCACGATCCACACGAAGCGGTTGGCCCAGTCGAACCACAGCAGCGTCGACAGGCCAATGGCCAGCAGGATCAATGCGCCGCCCATGGTGGGGGTGCCGCGCTTGGTCAGATGGGTCTCCATGCCGTACTCGCGGATGGGTTGACCGATCTTGAGTTCGGTGAGCTTGCGGATCACCAGCGGCCCCAGGAACAGGCCGATGAGCAAGGCCGTCATCGCCGCCATCACCGAACGGAAGGTCAGGTACTGAAAGACGCGCAGGAAGCCCCACTCGGGATGCAGGCCCTGGAGCCACAGCGCAAGACTAAGCAGCATGGGCACCTCCCGACAGGTCGCTCAGGCGGGCGACGACTTGTTCCATTTTCATGAAGCGAGAACCTTTGACCAGGACCGATGCCACAGCCGGCACCTGATCCAGTGTGTTCAGCGCGGCCACGATGTCAGCCGCGCTGTTGAAATGACGGGCCGCTTGCCCTTGAGGCGTGCCGTAGGCCTGCGCGGCATGCGCGCACAGTTCGCCGGCCGTCCAGACCTGTTCGATGCCGCGTTCGCGTGCATAGGCGCCCACTTCCATGTGGAAGGCCGGGCCTTGTGTGCCGACCTCACCCATGTCGCCCAGCACCAGCCAGCGTGGGCCAGGCAGACCGGCCAGCATGTCGATGGCAGCGCGCACGGAATCGGGGTTGGCGTTGTAGCTGTCGTCCACCAGGGTCACGGCACGTGCGCCCAGGGTGATGCAACGCAGTTGTGATCGGCCCTTGACGGGTTCGAAGGCCTCCAGGCCTTGTGCGATCACGCTCAAGGGCACGCCCGCACCCAGCGCCGCGGCCGTGGCAGCCAGCGCATTGCGCACGTTGTGGGCACCGGCC
>JACPOH010000251.1 GCA_016185075.1 Aquabacterium sp.
AGACCAGGGAAGCGCCACTCCGGGCGGGGTGTCACCAGGTCGTTGCCCTGGCTCAAGGCGTAGTCGAGGAAGGCCGAAGTGACCCGGGCGCAAACCACATGCAGCCCCTCGTCTTCGCCGCGCGTTCGGCAACAACCGTCGCGGAAGAAGCCTGTCAATGGGTCGAATGAGCAGGCCCTCAGCGGCCCGCCCAGTACGTTGCGACCGGAGGTCAGCTCGACGCTCATACAGCAGCCCTGATGCTGAAACCTTTGATGAGAGCCGTCAAACAGGCTCCAGAACAAGGTAGCAGCTTTCGATGGCGCGTATGCGGTGCACACCCCGTTGAGGCAGGTGAGGGCCGTGATGGCGGGCCAGCCAGGCGCTGCCGCGGTACAGGACCTCGGCCGTGCCATCAGGCGCCCAACCAGAGACGCTCACTTCTTCGCCCAGGTCCAGCTGGCTGAGCCCGGCCGTCGTGTAGCCTTCCGTGTCAATCGGGCCCCGCTTGAGCAGGTGCCGGTGCCAGAAGAGCACACCGCCGCCGCCAACGGTTGCCGCGACGGTCAATTGCACCTCGTGCGGCAGCAGCGCCATGGCGCAGAGCGCTGCTGCAGCCGCACCAACCCCCATGATCAGAAGGTAGAGCGAACTTGTCAGCATCTCCAGGCTGACGAAGAAGCCCGCGATGATCCACCAAAGAGTCGACTCGCTCATCGTCGTGTTCACCCCTTTCGTGAAACAGTTTAAATCCGGAAGGCGGGTTGTGGCCAGCCCTGCGCGGTTTCTCCCGAAAACTTGTTCCCCAGATCAAGGAAATGGCCCCTGATACCCCCTAAACTGCGCGGCGAGGCCATCGAGAAAGAGGGCTTCGAGATCCTGGGCGTGACCAGCTACGGTGACCTGGCCCAGTTCGCCCAGCAGCAAAGCCGCGCCAGCGCCTTCATCCTGTCGATCGACGACGAGGAATTCACCCCCGGTCCCGAGCTGGACCCGGCCGTGCTGAACCTGCGCAAGTTCATCGAGCAGATCCGCTTCAAGAACGCCGACATCCCCATCTACCTGTATGGCGAGACGCGCACCTCCGAGCACATCCCCAACGACATCCTGCGCGAACTGCACGGCTTCATCCACATGTTCGAGGACACGCCCGAGTTCGTGGCGCGTCACATCATCCGCGAAGCCAAGAGCTACCTTGACGGCCTGGCGCCCCCGTTCTTCAAGGCACTGATGGACTACGCCCAGGACGGTTCCTACTCCTGGCACTGCCCGGGCCATTCTGGCGGCGTGGCCTTCCTCAAGAGCCCGGTGGGCCAGATGTTCCACCAGTTCTATGGCGAGAACATGCTGCGCGCCGACGTGTGCAACGCCGTGGAAGAGCTCGGCCAGCTGCTGGATCACACCGGCCCGGTCTACGAGTCCGAGAAGAACGCCGCGCGCATCTTCAGCGCCGACCATTGCTTCTTCGTCACCAACGGCACGTCCACGTCCAACAAGATGGTGTGGCACCACACCGTGGCCCCGGGCGACATCGTGGTGGTGGACCGCAACTGCCACAAGTCCATCCTGCACAGCATCATCATGACCGGGGCCATCCCCGTGTTCATGACGCCCACGCGCAACCACTACGGCATCATCGGCCCCATTCCCAAGAGCGAGTTCGAGCCGGCCACCATCCGCAAGAAGATCGCCGCCAACCCGCTGCTCAAGGGCGTGGACCCGAAGAAGGCCAAGCCGCGCATCATGACGCTCACGCAGAGCACCTATGACGGCGTGCTCTACAACACCGAGGCCATCAAGGCCACGCTGGACGGCTGGATCGACAACCTTCACTTCGACGAGGCCTGGCTGCCGCACGCGGCTTTCCACAAGTTCTACGGCATGTACCACGCCATGGGCAAGGGCCGTCCACGCCCGAAAGAGGCGGTGGTGTACTCCACGCAGTCCATCCACAAGTTGCTGGCCGGCATCTCGCAGGCTTCGCACGTGTTGGTGCAGGACTCGCAGAACGTCAAGCTGGACCGCAACCTCTTCAACGAGGCCTACCTGATGCACACCTCCACCTCGCCGCAGTACGCGATCATCGCGTCGTGCGACGTGGCGGCGGCCATGATGGAAGAGCCCGGCGGCACCGCCCTGGTGGAAGAAAGCATCCGCGAAGCGCTGGACTTCCGCCGTGCCATGCGCAAGGTGGACAAGGAGTACGGCAAGGACTGGTGGTTCAAAGTCTGGGGCCCGGACAAGATCGCCGCCGACGACATCGGCAAACCGTCTGACTGGGTGCTCAAGGCCAACTAGAAGTGGCATGGTTTCGGCAACCTGGC
>JACPOH010000252.1 GCA_016185075.1 Aquabacterium sp.
ACCATGAGCGCCTGGATGGATTTGGCTACCCGCAGGGGCGTCGGATGGGGGAGGTCTCTGACAGTGCACAGATCCTGGCTGTGGCCGAAATGCTGGGCGGCATGCTCGACAAAAGTGGCGGCACACTGCAGCAGGCGGATGTGGCCGTCAAGCTCATCCATGGCGAATTCAGCCGCCCGGTGATCGACGTGGTGAGCCGCACCTTCCGCGAGTGCCGAGAGGCTGATGCACAAGACAGTGGGGCTGCGCTGCAAGACGCCCTCGCCATGTCGCGCGAACTGAGCGAGCGTCTTGACCGGATCCTGCGCGTGCAGGGCGAGTTCAAGCCCATGTTCGATCGGGCCAGCGCACCTTTCAAGACGCTTTGGGCTCATGCGCAGGAGCGCTTTGTCAGCATCCGCCGAGCATGGTCCAGCACCGGCCTGGACGTGCAACCCGATGGTGCGTGGTTGCAACACGAGTCGCCTGCCATGCAGCGCGAAGTGCTTGCGATCTTGCGGGAAATCAACTGGCGCTTGCGAGAGCTGGACCGGGAACTGCACGCCCGCGTCAATCGCCACGCTGGTGGCGATCTCCCCTTGCTGGAGCGCTATTTCCGCGAGGCGCATGCGGCGACCGGCGCGGCGGTAGACGCCGCCACATCCTGAAAACGGGCACGCAACTGCCACGTTGGCCTTGTTTTTTGCGCCGGTGCTGCCCCGCGATGGGCCGCCGGGCTCCGGGATAGTCCTTAGTCGGATCGCACCAAAAGGGGCGCATGGTGCCGAGTTGGCTAGGTTTGTTTGCAACCCAGACAAATCTTGACCGATTGAAACCGCGACGCCACAAGCGCCGCCAGATGGAGTGAATTGACATGACTGGCCCGACTGAGACCACAAATCAGAGCAAGCAATATCCTGTCCCCGAAGCATTCGCACGTGCCGCCCATGTTGGCGGCCGAGCCGCTTACGACAAGCTGTACGCGAAAGCGCAAGATGACTACGAGGGCTACTGGGCCGATCTGGCCAAGGAGTTCCTCACCTGGCACAAGCCCTTCACCAAATCCCTGGATGAATCGAATGCCCCGTTCTTCAAGTGGTTCGAGGACGGGGAGCTGAACGCTTCCTACAACTGCCTGGACCGCAATATCGAAGCCGGTCTGGGCGACAAGACGGCGATCATCTTCGAGGCCGACGATGGTCAGGTCACGCACGTCAGCTACAAGGAGTTGCTGGCGCGTGTGTCGAAGCTGGCCAATGCGCTGAAGGCCCAGGGCGTGAAGAAGGGCGACC
>JACPOH010000253.1 GCA_016185075.1 Aquabacterium sp.
AACTCCTCGATGGCTTCGACCACACACGCCGGGTGGATGAGCGCAATGCGCTCTTTCAGGGCCTGCACCTTGGCTTGCCCGAAAGTGGTCTCCAGCGCATGCACCTGGCGGTTGACGTTGGACTCGGCGATGTTGTCCAGATCGATCAGGGTCAACTGGGCGACGCCACTGCGTGCCAGCGCCTCGGCCGTCCAGGACCCCACACCGCCCACACCGATCACGGCAATGCGGGCCCCACGCAGGCGCTCGTAGCCGGCCACGCCGTGCAGACGCCGCAAGCCACCGAAGCGCCGATCAGGGTCTGGCTGACTGGCTGCCGCCAACAAGGCGTCGCTGGACAAACTCACGTCTCGAACCCCGAGGCTTACTTCGCGCGCTTCTTGCCCGATACCGCGGGCATGGTCAGCAAGCGGTCACGCGCGGCCTGGGCAGCCTCGGTCTGGGGATACTGCTTGATCAGCTGCTCCAGGGTCTTGCGCGTGTTGTCGTTGTCCTTGAGTTCGCCGTAGCAGTTGGCGATCGACAGCAACGCTTCGGGCGCGCGCACATGATCAGGCGCACGCTCAAGCAGCTGCCTGAAGGCGTTGATCGATTCCTTGTACTCGCGCAGACCATACTGGGCATTGCCCAGCCAGTACAGCGCGGACTCGCGGTAGCCCGTGGTCGGGAAGCGTTGCACCAGGCCGTTGAGGCCCGCGGCACCACCGGCGAAGTCGGCGGCACGCAGGCGCGCCAGGGACTCGTCAAACAGGCGCTTCTCGTCCGGGTCGACCTTGAAGGTCTTGCCGTCCAGCGTCACGGACTGCGGCTCCAGCTTGCGCACGCGCTCATCCAGCGCGCCCTGCACGTCTTTTTGCTTGCGCTGCAGCTCGGAGACATCTCGCACCAGCACCTCATTGATGCCCTGCTGCCTGGCCAGTTCGCTGCGCAGCTGTTCGAGCTGGGCGTTCATGTCCAGCAGGCTGCGCTTGAGCTGGTCGACCTGCGTGGTCAACGCGGCAAGCTTGGCATTGGCGGCTTCGGTGTCCTGGGTACGCTGCATGCGCAACTCCAGGATGGCGCGGCGTGCCTCGTCGTCTTCAAAGAGCCCTGCCCTGGCGCCAGCACTGGCCAGCAAGGCGGCCGTGGCAATCACCAGCGGGCGCAGGCAGGAGGACATAGGGGTGGCGATGCGCATGTGCAGTCCCTCAGGAAGCCTGTAGAAGATCAACGGTCCTTGATTTCAGCGCGGCGGTTCTTCGACCACGCTTCTTCGCCGCTGCCTTGAACAGCCGGACGCTCTTCACCAAAGCTCACCGCTTCAACCTGGTCAGGCGAAACGCCCAGCAGCGTCAGCGACTTCTGAACGGCCTCGGCGCGGCGCTGCCCCAGTGCCAGGTTGTACTCACGGCCACCGCGCTCGTCGGTGTGGCCTTCGATCAGCACTTTCTTGCCCTTGGCAGCCGTCAGGCGCTTGGCGTGGCCTTCGATGGTGCTGCGGAACTCCTCCTTAACGACATTGCTGTCGAAGTCGAAGTAGATGACGCGCGCCAGGCCGATGTCGGCGCCGGCATTGTCAGACGGGGACACCACCACGGGCGCCACATTGGTCGAGGGCACCGAGTTGTTGTTGGCACCGTAGCCACTGCCGCCTGGGCGGGTGGCATCGGTGATCGGGGCCGTGCCATTGCCGGCCTTGTCATCGAGCTTCACGGTCGAACCGCAACCACCCAACAACAGGGCTGCGGAGGCCATCAGGGACAGGGCGAACAGGCGGGAAGTCGAGCGAGCTTGGTTCATGGGAGGCTCCTTGGATCTGAGAGAAAAGGGTTGCGCATTCAGCGCCGGGAGGCATTCAACTGCGGGCCCCACACGGGCTCTCGCACGTCGGCTTGAGGGGTGGCCAGCTTGGCCTTGATGCGACCATCCAGCGAGGTGGTCATCAGCACGTCACGGCCCTGGGCGCGCGAGGCATAGATGATCTGCTTGCTATTGGGTGCGAAGCTGGGGCTTTCATCGTCACGGGTATCGGTCAGCACCTTGACGCTGCCACTGGACAAATCCATGAGGTGCACGCGGTAGGCGCCACCATCGATCTGCCCGATGTAGGCCATGTAGCGACCGTCCGGGCTGATGGCAGGGCTGATGTTGTAGCTGCCCGAGAAGGTGACGCGCGTGGCGCTGCCACCTGCTGCGGGCACACGGTAGATCTGCGGGCCACCCCCACGGTCGCTCACGAAGAACACCGTGCTGCCATCGGGTGACCAGGTGGCTTCGGTGTCAATCGCGGCGCTTTGCGTCAGGCGGCGCAGGCCTTCGCCATCCACATTGATGACGTACAGCTGCGAGCCGCCCTCGCGGCTGAGCGTCACGACCAGTTGGCGGCCATCAGGTGACCAGGCCGGCGCACTGTTGCTGCCTCTGAAGCCGGCCACCACGCGCCGACGCCCGGAAGACACGTCCTGCACGACCACGACGGCCTTGCCACCTTCAAACGACACATAGGCGAGCTGGCGGCCATCCGGCGACCAGGCTGGCGAGATGATGGGCTGGGCGCTGGTCAAGGCCGCTTGCGTGCCTTCACCGTCCGAGTCGGCGATCACCAGCGTGTGCTGACGGCCAACCTTGCTCACATAGGCAATGCGGGTGGCGAACACGCCCTTGTCACCGGTGAGCTTTTCATAGACTTCGTCGGCGATGCGGTGGGCCGCCTGGCGCAAGTCACCGGCAGGCACAACGAGGCTGAGCCCGCCCATGTCCTGAGCCTTGAGCACGTCCCACAGGTGGTAGCGGATGTCGAAGCGGCCATCGGCCAAGGGGGTCACCGACCCGGCCAGCAGCGCGTCGGCGCCCTTGCTGCGCCAGTCGCTCAAGGGCGGGCGCCCCACCTCGTCGAGCTTGTCGGCACTGGCGTCCAGCGATTTGAAGAGGCCGCTGCGCTCCAGGTCGGCCTTGATGATGGCCGAGATGGGCTGAGGCGAGCGTGCCTCGTCACGGAACTTGCCGATGGCGATCGGGATCTGGGTGGCCCCCACGCCGGAGATCTCGACGCGGAACTGGGCGTGCGCCGCTTGCAGCGGCCAGAGCGTGGCGCCCGCTGTCAAGGCGAGCCCGCCGAACAGGCCGCCAAGGGCCGAACGACGTGAAACAGAAAGCTGCATGGGTTCCGTCACACAGACAGGCAGAGTCAAACTACCCTGGATTGTGCCCCGTCCTGAGAGGAAGTTCCCCGGCGCCCCCAAGGAACCCTGCTTTCAGGATGTCAAGCTATGTAAATCTGCCCGCGGACGACCGCCGTCACAGCAGCACGATGTCGTACTGCTCCGGCGACATGGAGGGCTCGGCCTGCAGCGACACCGGTTTGCCGATGAAATCGCTCAGCCCCGCCAGGTGCTGGCTTTCTTCATCCAGCAGCATCTCGACCACCGTGGCACTGGCCACCACGCGGAACTCCTTGGGGTTGAACTGGCGCGCTTCGCGCAGGATCTCGCGCAGGATGTTGTAGCAGACCGTGCGGGCCGTCTTGACCTGCCCCCTGCCCTCGCAAGTGGGGCAAGGCTCGCACAGCATGTGCGCCAGCGACTCGCGCGTTCGCTTGCGCGTCATCTCGACCAGGCCCAGGGGCGAGAAGCCGCTCACGGTGTGCTTGGTGCGGTCCTTGGCCAGTTGCTTGCGGAACTCCGACAGCACGTTGTCGCGGTGGTCCTCGCGCAGCATGTCGATGAAGTCAATGATGATGATGCCGCCCAGGTTGCGCAGCCGCAGTTGACGGGCAATGGCTTGCGCCGCTTCCAGGTTGGTCTTGAAGATGGTGTCGTCGAAGTTGCGCGCGCCCACGTAGCCGCCGGTGTTGACGTCGATGGTCGTCAGGGCCTCGGTCTGGTCCACGATCAGGTAGCCACCGGATTTCAGGTCCACCCGGCGAGCCAGCGCGCGCTCGATCTCGGTGTCGATGTTGTAGAGGTCGAAAATGGGGCGCTCACCCTTGTAGTGGTGCAGCTTGTCGACCGCCGATGGCGTGAACTCGGCGCCAAAGGACTTGAGGGCGTCGAACTGGATGAGCGAGTCGATGCGGATGGTGGTGACCTGATCATTGACCAGATCACGCAGCACGCGCTGGGCCAGGTTCAACTCCTGGTAGAGCAGCGTGCCGGGTGCCGCCCGCAGGCCATGCTCGCGGATGGTGGCCCAGGTCTTGCGCAGGTAGGCGATGTCGGCCGCGAGCTCTTCGTCCGTCGCGTCTTCGGCATTGGTGCGCAGGATGAAGCCGCCTGAGCGCGTGCGGCCCTCGCGGTTGTCGGCCTCGCCGATCAGGCGCATCATGCGCTCGCGCAGCTGATCACGCAGCTCGGGCGAGCCGATCTTCTGCGAGATGCCCAGGTGGTCGTCCTGCGGCAGGAACACGAGCAGTCGCCCTGCCACGCTGATCTGGGTGGACAAGCGCGCGCCCTTGGTGCCGATCGGGTCCTTGATGACCTGCACCATCAGCGTCTGGCCTTCGTGCACGCGCTTTTCGATCGGAGTCTGCACTTCACCCGAACGCGGATGGGGTTTGGCTTGCCCATCTTCGCGGTGCAGGTCGGCCACATGCAGGAAGGCAGCGCGCTCCAGACCGATGTCGATGAAGGCCGATTGCATGCCAGGCAGCACGCGTACCACCTTGCCTGCGTAGATGTTGCCAACGAGACCGCGTTCCAGGGTGCGTTCAACGTGCAACTCCTGCACGGCACCACCTTCGATGAGGGCTACACGGGTTTCCTGGGGGGTCCAGTTGATGAGGATGTCTTGTGAGCTGGGCATATGTCCGCAATTTACCGCATGCGGCGCAGAGCGATGTTGTCCAGCACATGCCAGCCCGGCCGGCCTGCGCGAGCCGACGCCAGCAAGCCTGCAGCGACTTGCGCATCGCGCACCGGCTTGTAGCGCGCCGGCATCAGGAAGCCCAGCTTCAGCGCCATGCCTTCGCCCAGACGGTGCTCGGCGCGGTCCCCCGCGAGGAAAGAGGGCCTCGCCACCGACACATGCGCGAAGCCGATCGCCTTGATCGCCTCCTCCAGCTCGCCTTTGGTGCGGCTGTAGAACACCTTGGAACGGGCGCTGGCACCCAAGGCACTGACCAGCATGAACCGGGTGGCCCCTTGCGCCTTGGCCAGTTGCGCCATCTGCAAGGGGTAGTCGAAATCCACCTGACGGAAGGCGGGCTGCGAACCGGCCTGCCGGATGGTGGTGCCGAGTGCGCAGAACACCCAGTCCACGTCGAACCAGTCCGCATGCGCCTCAAGCCGCTCGAAGTTGGCATGACAGATGCGCAGCTTGTCGCGCCCGGGGACAGCCGCATGGTTCGGTCCCAGCAAGTCGGCCGGCATCAACGCCCGGCGCACCAAGGCGCGCACCTCGGCCACCATGGGGTCGGCCAACAACTGCAGCAGGGCTTGCTTGCCCACCAGGCCGCTGGCACCGGCCAGCAGAACACGCGCACCTGTTGAGGGGCTCATGGCGTCCTCTCCTTCCGTTCTTCAGAACTGCCAGCCCAGCGGCTTGAGCAGTTCGGCTGTTTCGAACAAGGGCAGCCCCATGATGCCGCTGTAGCTGCCATCGAGATGCTGTGTCCACGCGCCTGAGCGCCCCTGAATGGCATACGCACCGGCCTTGCCCATGGGCTCGCCACTGGCCACATAGCGTGTGATCTCGTCGGGCGACAGCACGCGCCATTGCACGTGAGACACGCTCAGGCGCAATTGCCCGTTGACCACCACGGCCGTCAGCACCTTGTGCGACTGGCCCGACAACCTGCCCAGCATCTCGGCCGCATGCGCGGCATCGAGCGGCTTGCCCAGGATGTCGCGCCCCAGCGCCACCGTGGTGTCAGCACACAGAATGGGCGCGTCCGGCCAGCCACCTTGTGCAGCGCGCCGCGCCCGTCGGGCCACAGCGGCCTCCCACTTGGCCAGCGTCACGCGCTGCACGTAGTCCTCAGGGGATTCGCCCGGGCGCTCGGTTTCAAGCGATTCGGCGTCCTCGTCCGGATCAGGCAAAAGCAACTCATGGCGCACGCCCAACTGATCCAGCAGTTGTCGGCGGCGTGGGCTTTGAGAAGCCAGGTAAAGCCAGGGGCTGGCGGTGAATGCGGGCGAGGTCATGCCGACATCCTACGGCATGAGCGGTGTCACTGCCGAGCCTTGTTGCACACGCTCTCGGGCAGGGGCATGGACAGCAGCCACATCGCGCGCTGAGGCGCACGCGGCATCGGCAGGCGGGCCTGTGCAAGCGGCACGCCAACAGCGGCATCACCCACCAGGCCACGCAGCCCGTCGGGCATGGCTTGCACTTGATCCATGGTGATCCAGGCCGCCACGCAAGGCCCGCGATCCCGCACGAAATCTGCCGGCGGGGGCAAGTCCACCGAATTGGATGTCCAGGTGCTGTCGCGGGCGTCCACCTGAGCCAGGATGCCGGCGAGGTGGTCATCGCCCGTGATGATGCGCAAAGGTGCGCTGCCATAGCGCCGATGCAGGTCAGCAGACACCTGCTCGGCAGGCCGGTCTGTCCAGCAGCTCTTGCACCGCTGCGCGTTGAGCTGCGGCACCCACCAGCGCAAGGCGGACACCCCGATGGTCACGGCCACCAGGGCCCAGGTGAGCCACACGGCGCGTGCGCGCCAGGCGGCCAGGCGGTCGGCGCCATCCAGAATCTGCCAGGCTTTCACACACATCCAGACGGTGGTGCCAGGAATCACCGGCCACAACCAGCGGGGCGTGAAATGGGAGGCCTTCATCACCATCATGATGACAATGAGCATGGACAGGCCGCAGGCTGTCTGCCAGCCCAGCCAGCGCCCGACATCGGCGCGCATCGTGCTGCCTTTGTCTTGCGGCGATTGCACACGCCAGGCCAGCAAGGCCAGCAGCAAGGGCGCCAGCAGCAGGTACTCCAGGGCTCCCAGCACCACGCGCACCATGGGCTTCCACATGGGCAGGTGCGCATCGGACACCACGACCCGGCGCGCCAGCGAGACCGAGCCACTGGGTTGCGTCAGCCACCAATGGGCGTAGGGCGCGATGGCGGCACTGAACACCAGCAAGGCCAGCAGCATCCACAGCAGGTGGGTTCGCGCCGACGCATGGCCCGCGCCATCGACTGCTGGCTGTGCACGCAACGAAGGCTGCAGGATGATGATCCACGCGGAGACCAGGCTGGACAGGCACCACAGCGCCGCGTTGAGCTTGGACAGGCAGGCCACTGCTGCGAGCAGGCCCACCACAGGCCACCAGGCAGGCCGGGACAGCGCGCGTGCGGCGGCCACAGACGCCCACATCGTGATCCCCGCGGCCAGCACCGTGTGCGTCAGGCTGTCATGCACACGCCACATGGCCAGCAGCAAGCCCAGATGGGCCAGCAGGACCTTGGCCTGAACCGAACGATCCGCCCCGCACGCGCGTGCCAGCGCCTGCACGCCACCCAGCCAGATCAGCAGGCACAGGTAGCGCCCGAACTCCAGCGCCAGCGCCCAGGACACCTGCGCCGGTTTGAGCGACAAGAGCAACCACGTATACAGCGGTGGCTGGCGGGTGCCATAGCCCAGTTGCCAGGACTGCGCAAAATACACCTGCTCGGCGCTGTCGATGTCCAGGCCATCCGGGCTGGTCGCCTTGAGCAGGACATAGGCCAATACCCAGACCGCCACCGCTGCCCATGCGCTGAGCAGCGTCGGTCTTTTGAAAAAATCAGGCACGGTGATAAGGATGGTTGTGTCGCAAGGACCAGGCGCGATAGAGCTGCTCCAGCAGGAGCACACGCGCCAGGGCATGCGGCAAGGTCATGTCGGACAGGCGTATGGCCTCGTCCGCTGTTTGCTTGAGTTGAGGGTCGATGCCATCGGCGCCGCCAATGATCAGCGCCACATCACGGCCGTCGTGCAACCAGGCCTCGGTGCGTTCGGCCAGCTGGACACTGGTCAGGCGGGTGCCACGCTCATCCAGGATGACCCGGCGCACGCCCCGATCGAGCGCCGCTTCCATGCGTGCGGCCTCCGCTTGCATGATGGCGGGCACGGGCTTGCCTTCGCGGGGCTCGGCCTTCAGGGCCTTGACCTCCACCTTCCAGTCGGGCGGGAAGCGCTTGAGGTAGTCCTCGCACGCCTCGTTCGCCCAGTCTGGCAGACGGTGCCCGATGGTCACAACCGTGAGCTTCATGGCTCGACGCCCTCACTGCCCTGCAGCCAGGCTGACAGGGCCATCAACGAGCGGTTTTCCTGGCTGCAGCCTTTTTGGCCGCGACCTTCTTCACGGCCACGGGTCGGGCCGCGGCCTTCTTGGCTGCAACCTTCTTGACCGCCACCTTGCGCGCTGGCGGCTTCTTGGCCTCCGGCGCGTTCACGACGATCTTCTTGATGGTGCTGGCGGCTTTCTTGGCGGCTACCTTCTTGGCTGCGACCTTCTTGACCGCCACCTTCGTGGCGGCGGGCTTCGGTGCAGCCTTCTTCGCAGCTGGTGCCTTCTTTGCAGCGACCTTGCGCGTCGGCGAGGTGGTGGCGGCCTTCTTGGCGGCCGTGGTCTTGCCTGCGGCCTTCTTGGGCTTCACCGGAGCCTCGTCTACCTCGGGCTCCGAGGCCTTGACCAGACCCGTCTTGCCCGCGTTGAGCTTGATGGCCACCGGCTTCTCGCCCCAGATCTCTTCGAGCTGGTAATACTGGCGAATGGCCGGCTGCATGATGTGCACGACCGCCGCAGCGCAGTCCACGATGATCCACTCACCGTTGTCTTCGCCTTCGGTGCGCATCACCTGGAAGCCCGCTGCCTTGACCGCCTGACGCACGCTGGAAGACAGCGCCTTGGTCTGACGGTTGGAAGAGCCGGTTGCGATGATCACACGCTCGAACAGGGGCGAGATGTGCTCGGTGTTGAACACGACGATGTCTTGGGCTTTGACATCTTCCAGACCATCGACGATGGCGCGTTGCAGTTTACGGATGTCCATTCAGCGGGGGGCGCCACCAGGGGCGTAGAGTTGATGGGTTGCAATATAACGCGCCACCGGTGCGGACACCAGTTCCGGCGCGAGGGTCAAAGGATCTTCGCCACGGGCCAGCCGGGCGCGGATATCGGTCGAAGAAACGTGCAAGGGCGGCAGGGGCAACTCGACCACGCGGTGCGGGCAGGCGGCCAGTGCCTCGGGTGCGACAGGCAGATCATGCCCTCTGCAGGCCACGGCCAGCGTCAGCGCTTGCAACAATTCGTGCCAGCCCTGCCATGTCGCAAAGTTGGCGTACTGGTCCTGGCCGATGATCAGGAACCAGTCGGTCGGCTCGGTGGCTGCGGCTTGCAGCGCCCGCACGGTGTCCCGCGTGTACGAGGGCCCCTCGCGGTTCAGCTCGATGGGGTCGACCACAAAGCGCGGCTCATGCGCCGTGGCCGCTTGCACCATGGCCAGCCGGTGTGCGGGCGCGGCCAGCTGCCGGGCTTTCTGCCAGGGCTGGCCGACCGGGATCCAGCGGACTTCGTCGAGCTGCAGATGCCGCAGGGCGGTGTGGGCCAGCTCGACATGCGCACGGTGCACCGGGTCGAAGCTGCCGCCCATCAGGCCCACGCGGCGAACCGCGTGATCAGGCTTTGGCAACGTGGATGTCAACAGACGGCCTCAGACCCAATCCCGCGCGGGCAGGAAGTCGGTGTAGAGCGCAGCCTCGGCGCTGCCGGGCTCGGGATGCCAGTCATAGCGCCACTTCACGATGGGCGGCATCGACATCAGGATGCTCTCGGTGCGGCCACCTGACTGCAGACCAAACAAGGTGCCACGGTCCCACACGAGGTTGAACTCGACATACCGACCACGGCGATAAGCCTGGAAATCACGCTCGCGCTCGCCATAAGGCTGGCCACGGCGGCGCTGCAGGATGGGCAGATAAGCCTGCGTGAAGGCATCACCGACCGCGCGGATCATGGCGAAACCGCCCTCGAAGCCCAGCTCGGAAAAATCATCAAAAAAGATGCCGCCCACACCACGCGCCTCGTTGCGGTGCTTGAGGAAGAAGTACTCGTCACACCAGGTCTTGAAGCGCGGGTACTTGTCTTCGCCAAAAGGCGCCAGGGCGTCCTTGCAGACCTGGTGGAAGTGGCGGGCGTCCTCGGCCTGGCCGTAGTACGGCGTGAGGTCCATGCCACCACCAAACCAGGCCACCACCGAGCCATCGGGCTTGTGGGCCGCCAGCATGCGCACATTCATGTGCACCGTGGGCACATAGGGGTTGCGCGGGTGAAACACCAGCGACACGCCCATGGCCTCGAAGGGGCAGCCCGCCAGTTCAGGCCGATGCTGCGTGGCCGAGGGCGGCAGGCTCGGACCCTTCACATGCGAGAAGTTGCAGCCACCGCGCTCCAGCACACCGCCCTCTTCCACCAGGCGCGAGCAGCCGTCGCCCTGCAGGCGCTCCTGCGGGCCGCGCACCCAGGCATCCTTCACAAAAGGCGTACCGTCTTCTGCCTGGAAGGCGTCCACGATGCGCTCCTGCAAGCCCAGCAGGTACTGGCGAACGGCGTCGGTATTCAAGGCGGGCGTGGTGCTCATGAAGGCGATGGGGTGAGAGAAAACGCTGGCTGTGCGAACCGATCAGCGGGCCTTGATGGCGCGCCAACCGATGTCGGTGCGGAACTGCATGCCGTCGAACTGGATGCCGCGCATGTAGTCGTACGCACGCTGCTGCGCCAGCTTGGCAGATTCGCCCAAAGCGGTGACGCACAACACGCGGCCACCACTGGTGCGCACCTGACCGTCTTCGCCCATGGTCGTGCCGGCATGGAAGACCATGGCGTCATCGGCTTCAGCAGGCAAACCAGTGATCACGTCGCCCTTCTTCGGGTCCAGCGGGTAGCCGCCGGCGGCCATCACCACGCCCAGCGCGAAGCGGCGATCCCATTGCAGCTCGACCTGGTCCAGCGTGCCATCGGTGGCGGCCATGAACACGTCGATCAGGTCGCTCTTCAAGCGCATCATGATCGGCTGGGTTTCCGGGTCGCCCATGCGGCAGTTGAACTCCAGCGTCTTGGGGTTGCCGTTGGCATCGATCATCAGGCCAGCGTACAGGAAGCCCGTGAACGGGATGCCGTCCTTGGCCATGCCGGCCAGTGTCGGGTTGATGATCTCGTGCATGGCCTTGGCGTGCACATTGGGCGTCACCACTGGGGCTGGCGAATACGCACCCATGCCACCAGTGTTCGGGCCGGCATCGGCATCCAGCAGTCGCTTGTGGTCCTGGCTGGTGGCCATCACGGCCACATTCTTGCCATCGGCCAGCACGATGAAGCTGGCCTCTTCGCCTTCGAGGAACTCTTCGATCACGACACGCGCGCCGCCTGCGTTGTGCTGCACGCCCAACTTGTTGTCGAGCAGCATCCAGTCCACAGCCTGGTGCGCTTCGTCCAGCGTCATGGCCACGACCACGCCCTTGCCAGCAGCCAGGCCGTCAGCCTTGATCACGATGGGCGCACCATGCTTGTCCACGAAAGCGTGGGCAGCAGCCGCATCGGTGAAGGTTTCATAAAACGCGGTGGGGATGCCATGACGCTTCATGAAGTCCTTGGCGAAGGCCTTGGAGCTTTCCAGCTGGGCAGCCTTCTGCGTGGGGCCGAAGATGCGCAGGCCACGCGCGCGGAACTCGTCCACCACGCCAGCAGCCAGCGGGGCCTCTGGACCGACCACCGTCAGGTTGATCTTGTTGTTCTGGGCAAAGTCAGCCAGGGCCTTCACATCGGTGATGGGCACATTGACCAGGCGCGGATCGCGCGCCGTACCGCCGTTGCCGGGTGCCACGTAGACCTTCTGGGCCTTGGGTGACTGGGCCAGCTTCCAGGCCAGGGCGTGCTCACGGCCGCCCGAACCAATGACAAGGATGTTCATGTGTAGCTCAATTCAATTCAGTTCGGCGTTGTGGAACACGTCCTGGACATCGTCCAGGTCTTCCAGCACGTCCAGCAGTTTCTGCATGCGGGCGGCGTCATCGCCCGTCAGCTCGATGGTGTTTTCGGCGCGCATGGTCACTTCGGCCATTTCAGGTTTCATGCCAGCGCCTTCGAGGGCGTTCTTCACCGACTCGAAATCGGCCGGGCTGCTCA
>JACPOH010000254.1 GCA_016185075.1 Aquabacterium sp.
AATGTGGCCGCCAGGTTGTCGCCGCCGGACTCGATGAACACGATGTCCGCGTTGGGGAACTTGGCCAGCATGCGGTCTACCGCTTCCAGGTTGATGGAGGCGTCTTCGCGGATGGCGGTGTGGGGGCAGCCGCCGGTTTCCACGCCCATGATGCGCTCGGGGTCGAGGGCGCCGGCCACGGTCAGCAGACGCTGGTCTTCCTTGGTGTAGATGTCGTTGGTGACCACGATCAGGTCGTAGGTGTCGCGCATGGTCTTGCACAGCATCTCGACCAGGGTCGTCTTGCCGGAGCCGACGGGGCCGCCCACACCCACGCGCAGTGGCGGGAGTTTCTTGGTTCGGCCGGGGATGTTGTGGAGGTTGCTCATGATCGGAACAGGCGTGAGTACTGGGTTTCGTGCTGGGCACTCAAAATGGCCAGCATGGGGGTGGAAGCCTGTCGCTGCGTGTCGGGCAGCGACAGGGCGTGGTCGAGGGCGGCCGGGATCTGGTCGATCAGCGCCTGCAGGATGCGTTGACCGGCGCTCTGGCCCAAGGGCACGGCCTTGATGGCGGCTTGAACCATGTTTTCGGCCCAGCCGAAGCTGAAACTCAGCAGGGCTTCTCGCACGGCTTCTGCACGGGCACCGGGTGAGGCCTGGGCAGCACGATCAGGCAGGCACTGTGCCACGGCCAGGGCAAAGGCCACCGGCCAGGTGGGGGCAGGTGGCAGGGCCGCACATTGGGCCAGACGCTGGTCTGCATCCGCTTGCAGGGCGTCGCCACTGCGGTTGCGCAGCCATTCCACCAGCGAGCGGCCCATCTGTTCGGTTTGCAGGCGCAACTCGGTGGTCTCGCGGGTCTGCACCACCCAGTCATTCAACTCTGCGACGCGGGCGACGTCTCGGCGCAGCCAGGCCGGCACAGCCTTGGCCACCACGGCCAGATCGGCGCGGGCCAGGCTCAGGTGCAGTTGATCTTGCAGCCACCGCGCGGCTTGCGCCTCGCTGGTCACAAGGCCAGACTCCACCGCGGCCTCAAGGCCTTCTGAGTAACTGAAACCACCCACGGGCAGCGCTGGCGAAGCCAGCCACATCAGCTGCAGACGGGTGGTGGGGCTCAAGGCCTCGGAACGGGCAACAACACGCGGCATGGGGGGGGCTGCTTCAGTGCTCGTGGTCATGGTTGCACCCCGGGCCATGCACGTGTGGCGTGGTGGCGGACTTGATGGCGATGCCGATGGGCTTGCCGCGGGATGCTTGTGGTTCAGCCGATGTGGGCGCGCCGTGGTGATGGTCATGGCCGTGACCGCATCCGGGCCCGTGAACATGCCCCGGCTCACCGTGCGCGGGGTTGTCGTGCGAATGCGCATGACCATGCTCATGACCGTGGCTGTGTCCGCCTGCCGCATAAGCACCGCCTTCGGGTTCGAATGCCGCTTGCGCTTCCTTCACGTTGAGGTGCATGGCACGCAGCATGTCGGCCAGCACATGGTCGGGCTCAATCTTCAGGTGGTCAGGTTGCAGCTCGATCTGGACGTGACGGTTACCCAGGTGGTAGGCAGCGCGCACGAGATCAAAGGCGCTGCCATGCTCCGTGCAAGGCGTAATGACCAACACCGCTTGCGCGGCGGCTTGTACGCGGATCATGGAGCCATCTTCAGCGACCAGCACATCGCCGCCGCGGACCACGGTGCCGCGCGGCAGGAACACGCCCAGCACACGCCCCTGGCTGTCGGTGGCATCAAAGCGGCTTTTTTGCCGTACGTCCCAATCCAGCTCGACCGTGGCGGCGCGCTTGAGCAGGACGGGGGCCAGACCTTGGCCTCGTGGGAGCAGTTTGTTGACGGTGAGCATCGGTCCGCGTGGCAAGTTGTTCGTGACAGCGCGGATTGTCGCGCCGATCAGGGGCTGGTGAGCCTCCGGCTCCATTCGTGACTGGGTTGTTCGATGAAGCGATAGAACAAACTGGCCACCAGCAGCGACAGTGTCCCGCCAGTGAGCATTTCCACGAGCACCTGATCACCTGCGGACTGCAGATGCAAGGGCTGTACCAGCCAGAGCCAGGCCAACTGCAGCAAGGGCGCATGAACCAGATACAGTGAAAAGCTCCTTGCGCCAATCCAGCGCAAAAGGGGGCGGGGCCAGATTCGGCTCACCAGGGCGAACAGGCCAATCTGCCTGCCGTAGAGCAGTACCAGCAGCGTGAACACGCCGACAAAGAAGCTGAAGATGGGGTCGGCCACATGCCCGTGGTAACGCATGCACTCCACGGCCCACCAGAGCCCCATGGTCAGCGCCATCAGGCTCACGGCGAGCTTGTCGGTGAGAGACATCTCTTGCGTGCTGCCCGGCCCCCGGGGGCCCAGTCTGGCTGCGCTCATGCCCATGGAAAACAGCGCCCAGTAGTAGGGTGAGGCACCGAAATCCGATGCGTTGCCGACGTGCAGCTTGTGGCTGAGCTGCCACAGGGAGTATGCGAAGGCTGTGATCACAGCCATCGACTTCCAAGGCCCCAGTCGGTGTTGTACCCACAGCAGCAGCGGGAAGAGGAGGTAGAGCTGGTACTCGACCCCGATCGACCAGTAGGCATGGTTCAGGGTGACGGCATATTGAGGCCACAAATTGTGGATCAACAGCAGGTGCGTGATGACGCTGCCTTCCGTCACCGGCAGGCTGAAGTCCCAATGTGTGCCCGTACGCTCCCCCAGGCAAAGCTGTATCAGGAGCAGGCTCATGGCGCATCCTGCAAAATACGGGATGAGCAGGCGAATTGATCTGCGCAATATGAAAAGCTTGAAGCTGACGATGTGCGTGGCACCACGCAAGGCAAGCGTCAGGCAATAACCCGAAAGTACAAAGAAAATATCGACACGAAACTGCCCATGGCCAAAAGCAACGTGCAAAAAGGACCATGTCGCATCCGCAATACCACTGCTGTCGATATTCAGTACCGCGTGGTGAAGCATGACGTACATCGCGAGAAAACCGCGAACGTCAACGACCCAGTCCAGCGACCGAGATAACCCTTTCGTGTTAACCCATGAGGCCGAGACTGCAGATGCAGCCGGTATTGCCATGCCTGAAAAATATATTGATTCACCGAAAAGAAGGTTCGGCGAGTCTACGGTGAATTGCCCGTTTCAGGCAATCAGGCACGGCAATTGAAACGATTTAAAACAAAA
>JACPOH010000255.1:0-938 GCA_016185075.1 Aquabacterium sp.
GCAACAATAAGCTTACAGCCGTGGAAACAATCACAGCCAGACAAATGATTGCAGCAAGAATAATCCACCGCGCCCTCAATATTGCAATAACCTGACCAAAAGACATGCTGCTTCCTTAAAACGTGCATCTCAAGCTGCTTTACTTACCCACAAAGCGAGGCTTGAACTCGTCCGGGAGTTGCTGACGAAAATCACGAATGAACGTGTTTTGCAATTCAAAGCCGACGGCCTGATCAGCACCAGGAGTTGACACGCGCACCAACATGCCGTCTGCAATGAGGCCTTGCAGGCCATAGCGCAATTGCGCCAATTTACGCCCAATACCAGGCAGGGTCGCCGTCTCATCCAAGGTAACCCAGTAGGAGATCAACTCCGTGTATGCCCCCCGAGTGCCGACCAGGTGCCGCACCTTGAGCTTGCTGGACGGGAGAGGCAGCTCAAAAATGCCGATGTCCTTGATGTCGAAGCCCGCGCCCCGATAGCAGAACTCAGGGCGGTGCGCCGCTGTCACCTCCGAACTCTGATCGTTGCCGTAAGCGATCGTCAACATGACCTGCTGCCCTTTGCTGTTCACATAGGTTCTGGACACAGTTTGCGAGTAGAGCGAGTCCAGCATAGCTTGAACGGTTGGGTCCGGCAAAACTTGCGCAACATTGCGCAACTCGCGCCACTCGCCAAACTGCGCAGGCGCCAGACGATCCAGCACCAGCTTTGGTTTGGTATCGGCCATTCTGATCGTGGGCTTGAGCGCAACAGCCCCACCAACCGCGACAAGCATCAAAAAGACTGCGAGCCAGATAGAAACCGGCACGGATTTACTTGACTTCACTTACTGCCCCCCGATTCACCTTTATGAACATCAAATCGCGCAGCAAGCAATCGATCAAAAGAGTACGTCAACAAGAGCGCAACAGAGAACAAGACCATGCCGGAGAACA
>JACPOH010000255.1:945-6955 GCA_016185075.1 Aquabacterium sp.
GCAAAAACCCTTGCCCCGCCTCATCGCCCAAATAATATGTCACCAACACCAAAATCATTACCCGGCACACATTCGAGACAAATGATATTGGTATTATCATAATTGCCAAAATTATATTCCTGGCTCTTGACTTGTAATTCATCAAATTCATGTAAAACAAACCAAGCGACTCAAGTGTGAATAGAGAGCTCAAGCCAGAGCAAGCATCAGCCACCAGCAACTGGTAGGGCCCAATGGTCAAGGTCACGCCACTGCGACCGATCGGGTAGTGCGCAGCGTACAAGATGGCTTCGGCCACATAAGAAACCGCGGCCTTGAGCGTCATGGTCAGCATCTGCACAACCACGCCTGGAAGGGGAATCATGAAGATCATGAAAAAGAGGGCAAACCAAACTTTGCGCAACCCACCTTTACCAAAAACAAGCAAAATGGCACCACACAGCACAGGGATCTGGGAGGCCACTTCAACGGTGTCGATCACCTGGGAGCGCCCCAGCACGTACATCAGCAAGCCCAGGATCAACAAGCAAAATGCGGCCCCCACTGCAGGCGCTGTCGCAGCCTCAAAGATGGCATCACGGTCGCGCCAGAGCAACCAACAACACATCAACAGCACCAGCGGACCATGGCCACTCTCGTCCTTTTGCCAGACTGTATTGGACAAATCGATCCAGGTCGGAACGTACAGGGCTGCCAAACCAATCAGCAAGACAACGACTGACCAAGAGGGCCAGGCCTGTCTCTCAGGGGGCGCCAACACAGGCGAGCGCGAAACAGCAGACTGAGGCATGAGTAGCAGACAAGAAAATGGACGTGGACAGCGATTGTCTCTTCCAGAGAGGTTTAGTTCCAATTAACAGGCAGAAGGCGGCCTAGAAATTACCCTTGGTTCAAACAAAATGTAAGCAGCGCACTGGGATGCTCACATGGAGGTCTTTCCGTAATTCAGAAAGGTAGCCCGCAGGACACGCGCTCCGTCCTGCCAGGAAAAAGCTTTCGCCCTCTCCAGCCCGCGGGCCACCAGCTTGGCCCGAAGAGATGCATCCCGCGACAACGCAGCCAGACACTCGGACAGGGCAGCCACATCGCCAGGGGGGAAAGTCAGACCAGCATCTCCCACCACCTCGGGCAATGCGGTCGATGTGGAGGTCACCACTGGCACGCCGCTGGCCATGGCCTCAAGGGGCGGCATGCCAAACCCCTCCGCCAGTGAGGGATACACAAATACCTTGGCGTGACGAAGCAATACAGCCAACTCCTGATCACCCACGTCGCAGAGCACGCGGACATCCGAACCGGGCGGAAGCGCAGCCAAGGCCTCCTCGAAAGCGCCGTAGCCAAAGTCCCGTTGACCAACGATCACCAGAGGCGGCGCGCCCCGCCCCAGTAGAGCATATGCCTTCAGCAAAGTGGCGTGATCCTTGCGTGGCTCGATACGCCCCACGGTGAGCAGGTACTCAGTTGCCTTCAACTGGCGCCGCGCCAAAACAGCAGACTCATCCACTTGCGCCGGATGAAAGACCGTGTGGTCCACCGCATTGAGCAGAAGTCCTATCCGCTGAACCGGCAGGCCATAGCACTGCGCGATTTCCCGCCTGGAGTATTCGCTCACTGTCAGCACCATATCGGCCTTGCGAGCCGAACGCCGAAACAGCCAACGCGACCGCCATACAAAAAACGGCGTGAAGAATTCAGGGTGCTTCTCAAACAGGATGTCGTGGATCGTAACGGCGTTGCCTCGGGCCGACCACAAAGGCACGATGTACTGCGTATGAAGGATGTCGATCCGATGTCGTTTACGCAAGACAGGCAATTGCCAAGCCAAGCGCACGAGCGGATTGGCATGCGGCATGTACACACAGCGCACATTGGGGCGGTCAAAGCCAGGCAATGCACGCAGTGCGTCGACCTGCTCAAGAAAAAACACAAACTCAAAATCCGGGCACAGGGCCACCATGGCCCTGTACAGGCCGATCAAGTGACTGCGTGAGCCCTGAAACTTGCCGTCAAATGCGTGAAAGTCGACCCCGATACGTAGCATGTGCCATCCCTCTTACACCCTTGACCGCTCTTGGGAGCGAATGGGCCGCACATTCTGCTTGCAAAATCAGAGGCAGGCACGTACATCTGAACCGGGGTAACACCTATCGGGCGCAACCGAACCAAGGACATCCCCTTGTGATTCGGATCGAACACACTGAAAGTCAACTGCTTCAGGAGCAAGTGAATGAGCAAAAAAGTCGCCCTGATCACCGGCGTCACGGGTCAAGACGGGTCCTACCTGGCCGAATTTCTGCTGAAAAAGGGCTACGAGGTCCATGGCATCAAGCGTCGCTCCAGCCTGTTCAACACGGACCGCATCGACCACCTGTACCAGGACCCGCACGTCAGCAACCGCAACTTCGTGCTGCACTACGGTGACTTGACGGATTCGACCAGCCTGGTGCGCATCGTCCAGAAGGTCCAGCCCGACGAGATCTACAACCTGGCCGCCCAGTCGCACGTGGGCGTGAGCTTCGAAGAACCCGAGTACACCGCCAACGCCGACGGCATCGGCGCGCTGCGCCTGCTCGAAGCCATCCGCATCCTGGGTCTGGAGAAGAAAACGCGCTTCTACCAGGCCTCCACCTCCGAGCTGTACGGCCTGGTTCAAGAAATTCCCCAGAAGGAAACCACGCCCTTCTACCCCCGCAGCCCGTATGCGGTGGCCAAGCTGTACGCCTACTGGATCACGGTGAACTACCGCGAGGCCTATGGCATGTACGCCTGCAACGGTGTGCTGTTCAACCACGAAAGCCCGGTGCGCGGCGAAACCTTCGTGACCCGCAAGATCACGCGTGCCATCAGCCGCATCGCCCTGGGCCTGCAGGACTGCCTGTACCTGGGCAACATGAGCGCCCTGCGCGACTGGGGCCACGCCAAGGACTACGTCGAAATGCAGTGGCTGATGCTGCAGCAGGACCACGCCGAGGACTTCGTGATCGCCACGGGCGTGCAGTACAGCGTGCGCCAGTTCGTGGAGTTCTCAGCCAAGGAGCTGGGCATCACCCTGGCCTTCGAGGGTGAAGGCGAGGCCGAAGTGGCCAAGGTGGTCAAGGTCGAGCCCGTCAATGGTGAGATGCTGGCCAAGTGCAAGGTGGGCGACGTGATCGTCAAGGTTGACCCCCGCTACTACCGTCCCACCGAGGTCGAAACCCTGCTGGGTGACCCCACCAAGGCCAAGCAGAAGCTGGGCTGGACGCCCAAGATCTCCCTGGGCGAGCTGGTCAAGGAAATGGTGCTGAGCGACTACTCGGCCGCCAAGCGTGACAGCCTCGTCAAGCTGGCCGGCTTCCAGGCTTACGACCACCACGAGTGAGCCAGACAAGGGCCTACATGGACAAGAACGCCAAAATCTTCGTGGCCGGACACCGCGGCATGGTGGGCTCCGCCATCGTGCGGCGCCTGCAGGCAGGCGGCTACACCCAGGTCATCACCCGCACCCGCAGTGAACTCGACCTGCTCGACCAGCACGCCGTGCGGGCCTTCCTGCAGGCCGAGAAGCCCGACTACATCTACATCGCGGCAGCCAAAGTGGGTGGCATCCAGGCCAACAACGTGTACCGGGCCGACTTCATCTATCAGAACCTGATGATCGAAGCCAACCTGATCCACGGCGCTTGGCGAGCCGGGGTGAGGCGATTGCTGAATTTCGGCAGTAGCTGCATGTACCCCAAGCACGCGCCGCAGCCCATGACACCCGAGCGGCTGATGAGTGGTCGATTGCCAAGATCGCGGGCATCAAGATGTGTGATGCGTACAACGACCAATATGGCCGTCAGTACATCAGCGTGATGCCCACCAATCTGTATGGCCCCAACGACAACTACGACCTGAACAACAGCCACGTGCTGCCCGCCCTGATCCGCAAGGCCCACGAGGCCAAGCAACGTGGCGACGCCTCCCTGGTGGTCTGGGGCACCGGCACCCCGATGCGCGAGTTCCTGTACGCCGACGACCTGGCCGATGCCTGTGTCTTCCTGATGGAAAAGGGCTACAACGGGCCGCTGGTCAACATCGGCACCGGCACGGACGTCACCATCCGCGAGCTGGCCGAAACCGTGGTGGACATTGTGGGCTTTCAAGGCGTTTTGACATTTGACGCCAGCAAACCGGACGGCACCCCCCGCAAGTTGATGGACGTCTCCAGGCTGAACTCCCTGGGTTGGAGGGCCAGCACCAATTTGAGGGACGGCATTCGACTTGCTTACCAGGACTATCTGAGCAAGGCGACTTAAACTCGCCACCAGTATGTCCCTATCCCAGTCGGCCACCCCCTCCCTCACATCGCCCCCCGCCAGCAACGAATCGCCCTCAAAAGCGGAGTTGCTGGCCATTGCGGCCGGCCTGTTCGCCATGTACCTCCCCACGTACATGACGCTGGACGCCTCCATCTGGAAGATCGTCGGCCAGGGCCACGGCCCGGTCATGCTGGCGCTCACGCTCTGGCTGATCTGGCAGCGGCTGCCCGCCTTCGTGGGCCTGGCAACGCCGCCGGCACCGCTCAGCGGCGGCGTGCTGCTCGCCCTGGGCCTGTTGCTCTACGTGGTGGGCCGCTCACAAGACATCCTCTTCATGGATGTCGCCTCCCAGATGTTCGTGCTCACGGCGCTGGTCCTGCTCTACAAGGGCTGGCCGGGCTGGCGGATCATGTGGTTCCCCATCTTCTTCATCCTGTTCATCATCCCGATTCCGGGCTCCATCGTTGACCAGGTGACGGCACCCCTGAAATCGGCGGTGTCTTATGTGGCCGAAGCCATTCTTTACAAACTGAACTACCCCATCGGGCGATCTGGCGTCACACTGACGATCGGCCCGTACCAGCTGCTGGTAGCCGATGCCTGCGCGGGGCTGAATTCCATTTTTGCCCTGGAAGCCATCGGCGTGTTCTACCTGAGCGTCGTCGGCCACACCTCCAGGCTGCGCAACATCGTCCTGGCGATGCTGATCCTGCCCATCTCATTTGTCTCCAACGTGACCCGGGTGATTGCACTGGTCTTGATCACCTACTATTTCGGCGACGAAGTCGGGCAAGGCTTTGTGCACAGTTTCGCTGGCATCTTGCTGTTCATGCTGGCTACAGCTTTGACCATCGGTACCGATACTGTTCTGGGGTTATTCATCCGTGACAAGGCTGAACCCCAGGACCGCCAAGACGCTCTACAGCCCAAAGTGACCTCATGAACCTTCACCAGCTTCTACTGATACTCAAAGCTCGCAAATGGCTTGTGATCGGCACATTCGCAACGGTGGTGGTTCTCATCGTGGGCGTCAGCCTGATCCTGCCCAAGAAATACACCGCCACGGCGTCTGTCGTCATCAACTCCAAAAACCCGGACCCGATCAACGGGATGATCATGCCGGGCACCATGTTGCCCACGTATGTCGCCACCCAGCTGGACATCCTGCGCAGCGACCGCGTGGCGCAAAAAGTGATCCGTGCACTCAAGCTGGACCAGAATCAGGTGTTGCGCGATCAATGGCGTGAGGACACCGACGGCGAGGGAACCTTCGAAGCCTGGTTGGCCGAAGTCATTCAGAAGAAGCTGGACGTGGTGCCCTCCAAGGAATCCAGTGTGATCAACGTGGCTTACGCTGCGGCCGACCCGAAGTTTGCAGCAGCGCTGGCGAATGCCTTCGTGCAGGCCTACATTGACACCACGCTGGAATTGCGCGTGGAACCTGCACGCCGTTTCACCATGTTGTTTGACGAGCAAGCCAAGCAACTGCGCGAAAAACTGGAACAAGCTCAGAACAAGCTCTCGGCCTACCAGCGAGACAAAGGCCTCGTCGCGACTGACGACCGCCTGGACGTTGAAAACGCTCGTCTGGCAGACTTGTCCAACCAGCTGGTGATGATCCAGAGCCTGTCGGCCGAGTCGATGAGCCGCAAGGCGCAAGCGGGCGCCAACATCTCCGAGGTGCTGAACAACCCCGTCGTCGCTGGCCTGAAGGCGGACTTGTCCCGACA
>JACPOH010000256.1 GCA_016185075.1 Aquabacterium sp.
CTTGTTGGCCCGTTTGAAGAAGTCTGAAGGAGCGCGAGCATGAGCGCCGAAATGCAAGCACTGCGGGCGCGCCGCCACGCGGGGCGCAAACGTACCAATTTCATCGCCTTGACGCTGTCGTTGATGGCCATGGCGTTTGGCCTGGTCTGGTTGATCTGGATCCTGGTCGAGACAGTGCGGCTGGGGGTGGACGGGCTGACTCTGTCGACCTTCTCCCAGATGACGCCTCCGCCTCAGGAAGCCGGTGGCTTGGCCAATGCCATCATGGGCTCGCTGATGATGGTGTTCCTGGCGACCGCCATCGGCACGCCCGTGGGCATCATGGCGGGCATCTACCTGGCGGAGTACGGCCAGCAAGGCTGGCTGGGCAGTGCCACGCGTTTCATCAATGACATCCTGTTGTCCGCGCCGTCCATCGTGGTGGGCCTGTTCATCTACTCGATGGTCGTGGCTCGCACGCACACCTTCTCGGGCTGGGCCGGTGTGCTGGCCTTGGCGCTGATCGTGGTGCCCGTGGTCATTCGCACCACCGAGAACATGCTGTCGCTGGTGCCCAATGCCTTGCGAGAAGCCGCTTATGCACTGGGCACGCCAAAGTGGCGCGTGATTGTCACCATCACCTTGAAGTCTGCTCGTGCGGGCGTGATCACCGGCATCTTGCTGGCAGTGGCGCGCATCTCCGGGGAGACTGCCCCGCTGCTGTTCACGGCGTTGTCGAACCAGTTCTGGTCGGCCGACCTGAGTCAGCCGATGGCCAGTTTGCCGGTGACGATTTTCAAGTTTGCGATGAGCCCTTATGAAAACTGGCAAAAGCTGGCTTGGGCCGGTGTGTTCCTGATCACAGCCGGTGTGCTGGTGCTCAACATCATCGCCCGCACGATGTTCCGTCAGCGCTGATCGGCGCTGCCATCCAAGATTCACGAAAGACCCTGCACCATGGATGCCAAGGTTCAAACCCAGACTCCCGCTAAGGCCAAGCTGGCCGTGCGCAACCTGAACTTCTACTACGGTAAGTTCCATGCGCTCAAGAACGTCAACATGGAACTGCCAGAGAACAAGGTGACGGCCTTCATCGGCCCATCTGGTTGCGGCAAGTCCACGCTGCTGCGTACCTTCAATCGCATGTTCGAGCTGTATCCCGAGCAGCGCGCGGAAGGC
>JACPOH010000257.1 GCA_016185075.1 Aquabacterium sp.
CCTGGGAACTCGCGTTGTCGGGGCACCAGTAGGCTGTGCGGCTGGCATTCACCAGCGTCAGGTTGGCGAAATAGGGATTGGGGCCCGTTGCGTTAGGCTTGTCCGGGTCGAACAACGCCTTTGTGGGGTCAGCCTGCGGGTAGCGCTTGTATTCGCCAGTGACGCTGTCCTTCTGGGCGGTGATCCATGGCTTGTAGGTGACGGCTGGGTCGTAGTAAAGCGTGTTGACGTCAGGAGACCGCATCTGCATCTGGAAGACGCCTGCCGATGCCGTGTTGTCGCCCGGGATGACCCCGCCATCGCCCCATGCTCGCCCTTGACCCACCGTGTAGCGGTTGTCATCAGGGTGCATGATGGCCGAGGTGAAGCCTGGGAAGTTGACGATGCCGCCCGGCAGCTTGACCTCGCCTTCGGGCATGTAGGGGTAGATCATCGACCAGGAGCTATCCAGCGTCACCATCATGTTGGGTGGCACGCTGTTGCCCTGGCTGATCAGCGGGTTCTGCGATGGTGCGGTTGGTGCGGTGTTTTGGGCCCAGGCGCTGGTGAGCAGTTGGGTTTGCATCGCCATGGCGACGACCAGTGTCACGCCACGTTGCCAGCGGGCGGATGGGGCCTGTGGTGTAGAACGGCTCATGTGCTTGCCTGCCTTCTTTGTTTATTCAGCTTTGCAGTGAAACGATGGACTGCAGCCAGATGACCGAGCCGCTTTGCGTTTCGCCGTTGTTCCTGGCCGTGTAGTCAGGGCTGAAACCGCGCGCGGTGACGATGATCACGTTGTTGCCCAGGGGGCTGTACTCGGCCATGCATTGGGGCAACTGCCTGGGCAATGCCATGGCCTTATCGGTCGACTTGAGGTAAGCCTCGGGGATCGTGGTGGCTTTGCCGCCGCTTTGCCAATTGGAGAAGGTGTTCCAGGCCGGGGTTGTGGGATTGGCAGCTTGAACCACCAAGGTCTTGGCGGGGTCGATGAGCTGGGCCTCGCAATACCGCAAGCCAGCCTCTGCCGCTTGCTTGGCCAGTTGCTCCAGGCGGCTGTTGTTGGCCACCAGGTCAGCATTGGCGGCCCGGCGCATGGCCGACACCGACACCAGGCCGATCACGACCAGCATCACCATGACCACCAGCAGCGTGATGCCTTGCTGGCGCGAAGGGGTTTGGAGGGGACGACGCATCGGGCTTACTCCATGGCTTGTTGGACACGGTTGTGCAGCACAACCGTGGAGGTGAACATGCGGTAGCTGCGCTTGTCGGGTTTGCTGGAAGAGCCCCAGGTCGCAGGCTTGATGGTTTTGCCGTGGCAATCGTCGTAAGGTGGTGCCACGGTGTCGAGTGCGTTGTCTTCGCTGCGCACGATCACGCACAGGCGCACGGACACCACGTTGTTCCAGTTGGCGTCGGTCATCGTGCCGACTTCAGTCGCGGTCAGGTAGCGATTGGCCGAGGTGCCGGGAACCGTGGGGCTGCCCGGATCAGGCCTCGCCACGCCGTACATCACGGAAAAGTCGGCGATGTTGCCCACCATGGGTTGTGGGGTCGCAGACCCATTGCCCAGGCAGGAGAGGGCGCCATCTGCGTTGAGGAAAAAACGGTTTTCGGCGATGTAGTAGTTGTCCCCCGTGGGCGTCTGCTGCGCGGGTATCTCGTTGCCCAGGCAATCGGTGCCGGTGTTGGCCGACGTGGGGATGGTGTTGTTGACATCGGCCTCGTAAGCCACGATGAGTGTCTCGTTGGCGGATGCGGCCTCTGGATTGCAAGTCAGTTCGATGCCCGCGCTCATCAGTTGTGATTTGGAGGCGGTGCTCAGGCCGTTCTGACAGCCAAAGATGGCCGGCCCGGCATAGAGCTTGGTGAGGCCGGTGCTCGTGGTGCCGATGGGGCGGCTGTAACCGGCCATGGCGACGTGGGTGCGCAGCACGCTCAGCGCGGTGTTGGCGTCTTCGCTCATCTGCGTGATCTGGCTGCTGGCCGAACTGCTGGCACCCGAGCTGACGTACATCGCCAGGCCCGCGCCGATCACGCTCAGGCCCACAACCATGGCCACGAGCAACTCGACCAGCGTCAGGCCGGCTTGCCGCAGGCCAGCGCGACCATGAAAGGCGTGATGGGTGTTCATAGGACGATGTGGAAGTACACGCAGCGGACCTCGTCGGGCTGCTTGAAGGTCGAGGGGCAGGCATCGACGGCGGGCGTTTTTTCACTGCCGCTGGCGCTGGCAGGGTCTGTCCAGGCGATCCAGATGTCGGCGGTCACCGGCTTGACCCCGGCGGCTGACATGCTCACGTAGGCCGTGCCGGCGGGCAGCTGGTTGAACACGTTGCGCCGCCATTGCGCGAGGTCGAAGGCCGCCATTTCCGGGAAAGAGCAGGGGTGTTTCGCGTCGCACCCGGTGGCGGCTTCTGCCGGCGCCGATGTGAGGCGCTTGTAGGCATCGGTCAGGTTGTAGACGCTCATGTCGGCGCCGGACGGGTGGTTGGCACGCATGCGGTCAGCCAGGTCGTTGGCCAGCAGGGTGGCCAGCGAACGGAACTCGGACGTCTTGCCGTACTGCACGGCGTTGGCCTGCATCGCGGCCATGGCGAGCACGCCCAGTGACAGCAACAGAATCGAGACCAGCACCTCGATCAGCGTGGCTCCGCGTTGTTGGGGCATGGTGGTGTGTGGCGTGCGGGTCATTTTGAGCACTCCCCCTTGCTATCCGGTTTGGAGATGTGCACCCGGCCTCCGGTACCGATGGCCACGCAGCGGATGATGTCTGCCATGGCGGCTGGGCTGTCCTTGCTGTCGGGCAACACCGTGAACGTGCTCATGGCCAAGGGCAGCATCATGCCGTTGGCTCGGTAGGTGATGTTGGAGGTGGCGTTGTTGTTCAAGGCGCCTGAGGTGCGAAAGGGCGCCTGCACTTTCAAGAGGGTCTCGCCGTTGTCGAACTGCCCACGGTTGTTGTCGTGGTCCACGAAGATCAACCAGCCGGTGGCCCAGTTCGTGGCGCCGCCCTTGGCGCATTGAGGCTGGGCTGCTTCCGGGGCGGGGCTGGCACAGATGGTGACCGGCTGGCCGCGCTTGATGGCCTCCGAGCGGGCCAGGCGCAAGGCGGCACCCAGGGCGTCTGCCTGGTTGCTGACCGTGCGTTTGATGAGCAGGGTTCGCAGCGGCGGGGCTGCCAGCGTGGCCAGAATGGCCATGATGGCGAGGGTGACGATCAATTCGACGAGCGTGAAGCCGCCATGCGCCGCGCCGCGCCGCGTTGCCACCCCGGAAAAGCGGTATTTGTTCATGGTTTGATTATGTTCAGCCTGCACGGCCCGCAACAGCAGGCGGGCCGACGAGTGGTTGCCCGGCGGGGACGAGCGGCAACGATGCTTCAAAATGCATGGTTTTCCCCCTGCTTTGAGGGGTGGGTGATTCCGGATGGTGAACAGCAACACGCACGTGGATGACGAATTTCTGCATCAGGCCGTGACCCTGGCGCGCGGTGCCATCGGCTTGTCCGAACCGAATCCGCGTGTGGGCTGCGTGCTGGTGTCGCCCACAGGTGGCGTGCTGGGCCGTGGCCATACGCAGCAGGCTGGCGGGCCGCATGCCGAGGTCATGGCCTTGCGTGATGCCCAGGCGCAAGGGGCTGCCCTTGCTGGCGCCACGGCCTACGTGACGCTGGAGCCGTGTTCGCACCACGGGCGAACGCCGCCCTGCGCCGACGCGCTGGTCACGGCCGGCGTGGCGCGCGTGGTGGTGGCATTGCTGGATCCCAACCCGCTGGTAGGTGGGCAGGGCGTGGCGCGCCTGCGTGCAGCTGGCATCCAGGTGGATGTGGTGCCCCCCGACCATGTCAGTGCGGTGGCCTCGCGAGAGCTCAACATCGGGTTCTTGTCTCGCATGGTGCGCCAGCGCCCCTGGGTGCGCATGAAGATGGCCGGGTCGCTGGATGGGCGCACGGCACTGGACAATGGCCAGAGCAAATGGATCACCAGTGAGGCGGCACGTGCCGATGGGCAGCTCTGGCGCGCACGCGCTGGCGCCGTGCTCACCGGTATCGGGACCGTGCTGGCTGACGACCCGAGGCTGGATGTGCGGGCCATGGCCACGCACTGTCAGCCATTGCGCGTGGTGCTGGATTCGCAATGGCGCACGCCCCCGGACGCGCGTCTGTGGGCCGAGCCGGGAGAGGCGCTGGTCTGCGGTTTGCCGGATGCCCAACTGGACGGCGCACAGGGTGCGGCCAAGGTGCGCCGCCAGGTGCTGCTGGATGCAGGGCGGCCCCTGCTGGAGGTGCAGCCCGACGCCAGCGGGCGGCATCCGGATCTGGGTGCTTTGCTGGCTGCCTTGGCGCAGCGAGGTATCAACGAACTGCATGTGGAGGCCGGTGCGCGCCTGAACGCGGCCCTGATGGCTGGCGGCTGGGTGGACGAATACCTGATCTACCTGGCGCCCAAGCTGATCGGGCCGGGGCGCCCCTTGGCCGATCTGCCAGCGCTGGCGGATCTGGCTCAAGCCATGACGCTGGACTTCCATGATGTGCAATTGGTGGGCCGGGATCTTCGCGTTCTGGCCAGGCCGCCCGGGCGCGGCGCCTTTTGAGCGGCCCCCTGCAGCACGGCGCGCGCTGCAAAGGCACGTTTGCCCCCTGATTCGTTTGCGGCTACTTGGTGTTTTCCCCCGAAACCGGGTCTGCGCCCGCCTACAATCGCGGGATGCCCATTTCACCCATCCCCGAGAAGCGATCAACTTCATGGCCAAGTACGGCCGTGGTCTGATCTGTCTGACCCTGACGCGCGAACGCTGCGAGCGGTTGCAATTGCCGCCCATGGCCACCCGCAACGGCACCAAGCATGGCACGGCCTTCACCGTGTCCATTGAGGCGGTCGAGGGCGTGACCACGGGGATCTCCGCGGCCGACCGTGCCCGTACCGTGCAGGCTGCCGTGGCGCGTGACGCCAAGGCCTCTGACCTGGTGCAGCCGGGCCACATCTTCCCGCTGCAGGCACAGGATGGCGGCGTGCTGATGCGCGCCGGCCATACCGAAGCCGGATGTGACCTGGCGGGCATGGCCGGTTTGACGCCCTCGTCCGTGATCTGCGAGATCATGAACGACGACGGCACCATGGCCCGTCTGCCCGACCTCGAAATCTTTGCCAAGGAACATGGCATCAAGATCGGCACCATCGCCGACCTGATCCAGTACCGCAGCCGCAACGAATCGCTGATCACGAACCTGGGCAAGCGCACGATGAGCACGCCCGAGGGTGATTTCGAAGCCAATGTCTTCCGTGACCGTACTGGCGCACTGCACCTGGCCTTGAGCCTGGGAGCCTGGACGCCCGACGACGAGGTGCTGGTGCGTGTGCACGAGCCGCTGTCGGTGCTGGACTGGCTGGATGCGGGCAGCCGCACGCACTCGTGGCCGCTGCCCAAGGCGCTGGCTGCCGTGCGTGAAGCCGGCCGCGGCGTGCTGGTGCTGCTCAATGCCGGTGATGACACCGAGCGTCTGGCCGAACGCCTGTTGCCGTCTGCACCGGTGCAAGCGCCCAAGACGCCAGTGGACCTGCGCACCTACGGTGTCGGCGCCCAGATTCTCAAGACCCTGGGTGTCCACCGCATGCGCCTGATGGGCAACCAGCAGCGTCTGCCCAGCATGGTGGGCTACGGCCTGGAGGTCACCGGTTTCCTGACTGCCGATGGCGTCACCCTGGCGCCCACGCATTGATCTGCCTGCACGCTTCTCTCGCTCTTTCTTGTTGAACCCTTCGCTCTTTTATCTGGAACACACACTATGCAAGGCGCTGAAAAAGGACAAGCCGGCCGCATGGACGGCAACGACCTGCGGGTTGGCATCGTTCAGGCTCGCTTCAATGACGAACTGACCTCCCGCATGGCCTCCCTCTGCATCGACGAACTGGTCAAGCTGGGCGTGCTGGCCAAGCACATCCAGCACGTGACGGTGCCGGGTGCCCTGGAAGTGCCGGTGGCCTTGCAGGCCATGGCCGACAGCGAGCGTTTCGACGCGCTGGTGGCCCTGGGTTGCATCATCCGCGGTGAAACCTATCACTTCGAGCTGGTGGCCAACGAGAGTGGTGCTGGCGTGACCCGTGTCAGCCTGGACCACCATGTGCCCATCGCCAACGCCATCCTGACGGTCGAGAACCAGGCGCAGGCTGAAGCCCGCGTGGAAGAAAAAAGCCGTGACGCCGCCCGTGTGGCCGTTGAAATGGCCAACTTGCTGGATGACCTGCTGTGAGCCAGACGCCTGATTCTTCTTCCAAGCCGGCCACGCCACTGGAAGGCCGCCCCGCTCGCAAGTCTGCCGCTGGTGGCCCGCTGCGGGACCGTGCCAAGTCCTCGCGGCGTCGTGCACGCGAGTTTGCATTGCAAGGCCTGTACGAGTGGCAGATCAACACCCGTGATGCAGGCAGTATCGATGCTCACATTCGGGAACAAGACGAGTTTGCCAAGTGCGACCGGGCTCATTACGATGCCCTGCTGCATGGTTGCATCGACCAGAAATTGCAACTGGATGCAGCATTGCTCAAGTTTCTGGATCGACCTGTCGAAGAATTGTCGCCAGTCGAGCACGCCGTGCTCTGGATCGGTGCGTACGAACTGACGCACTGTCTGGATGTGCCTTACAAGGTCGCCATCAACGAGGCGGTCGAGTTGGCCAAGAGCTTCGGCGGGACCGACGGGCATAAATACGTCAACGGTGTGCTGGACCACCTGGCTCCGAGCCTGCGCCCTGACGAGGTCAAAGCGGCGCGGCCTGGCAAGAAGTAAGGCGCGCCTTTTTCGGGTGCCTGATACGTGTCGACGCCAACTCAACCCGCGGTAACGCAGCCTTACGAAGAGGAGGCTGACCGCTTGGCGGACGACATCGACACGATCGCCGAGACCCGCCCGCTGCCACCTGAGCCCGAGACGGTCGAAGTCGGCCGCGGCCGACCTGAACTGTTGCCCAGCATCGGTCACATCGGCCGTTATGCGCTCAAGTACAAGATCGGCGAAGGCGGCCTGGGCACGGTGTTTGCCGCACACGACCCGCTGCTGTCGCGCCTGATCGCGATCAAGACGGTGCACGTGGATCTGCCGCAATCCGACCGCGCGCAGTTCAATGCCTTGTTCCTCAATGAGGCCAAGGCCGCGGGCAGCCTGAACCATCCGCACATCGTCACGATGTACGACGCGGGCACGAGCGAGCAGGGCACCTACAGTGCGATGGAGCTGCTGCGCGGCAAGGCCCTGCGCCAGTTGCTGGCCATGGGCTGGAAGCCGACGCCAGCGCAGTCCGCCTTGATCGTGCGGCGTGTGGCCGATGCGCTTTCTTACGCGCATCACAAGGGCGTGATCCACCGCGACATCAAGCCGGCCAACATCTTCATGGTGGGGCGCACGCAGCCGCGCGTGCTGGATTTCGGCATCGCCCGCATCCGGCAGGCCGAGTCGCTGGCCCAACGTGATGACCCGCAGAGCCGCTTTCAGGAAATCGTGGGCGGTTCGCCTTATTACATGGCGCCCGAGCAGGTCGAGCGCAAGCCGGTTGACCGTCGTGTGGACGTGTATGCACTGGGCGTGGTCTTGTACGAGTTGCTGACCTTCAAGCGCGCCTTCAGTGGTAACAGCCTCGAAGAGATCGCGGAGGCCGTGCTGACTAAACCGGTGCCTTTGGCACACGAGCTCAACCCTGATGTGCCGGTGGTGCTGTCCGAGATCGTGGCGCGTGCGATGCACCGTGACCCGGAGCAGCGCACGCGCTCTGCGCGGCGTTTGTCTGCCGAGCTTCGGGGCTGGCTGGACAGCCTGGATGGGCAGCAGGGGCGGGAGGCGGCCAGGAACCCGTCGAAGATGCCCAAGGTCGCCCGCCCGGGTTTGTGGATGGTGGCGGCGGCGGGCTGGCTCGCTGCTTTGGCCGGCCTGGGCTGGTTTGCCTGGCAGTCGCACCTCGAGCATGCGCCCTCACGTCAAACGGCGGCACTGGCCACTGCTGACGCGGGCCGTGAGCCGGTCGTGTCGCCCCCGGCATCGGCCACTGCGGTGGCCCCGAGCCCGGTTGTGCGGCCGGTTGTGAGCCCGGTTGCGGCGGCCCGAGTCGGGGCGCTGGCTGGGGCTGCATCCGGCGCGCGCCTGGCCGCTGTCGATCAGGCATCCGCTGCCGTGGCGACGCCAGCTTCCAGCGTGGCCCAGGCGGTGCCTGAGCCTGCTGCGGCACAGGGCACGCTCAAGCTGGCGATCAGCCCTTGGGGTGAGGTGCTGGTCGACGGCCGCTCCGTGGGCATGGCGCCCCCTTTGAACCAGCTCCATCTGCCATCAGGGGCGCATGTGATCACCATCCGCAATGGCGATGCGCCGGAATTCCGTCAGACAATTGAGGTTCGGCCTGGCAAGGCCGTCTATGTCAGACATCAATTTTAAAAGTACGGAAGATCACGCAGTTTATGAAGCCAACAAGCGTTCCCTATCAGGGGTGGGAGAAGTCCAGGGCGCTGTCGTCCTGGGTCGTGCTGCTTGCCGTGGGCCTGTTGTCAGCCTGCTCGGCCATGAAGAACAAGGACGCTGATTCGTCGGCTGCTGCACTGGCTGCCCCGCCTGTGGTGGCGGCATCGGCCCCGGCCTCGGTGGCAGAAGAGCCTGTGATCAAGAAGCCGACGGCTGCCGAGATGTCGCTGGCCGATGGCCTGAAGGCCTACCAGGGCGGGCAGTACCGCATGGCTGAAACGCAGCTGAAGACGGCCCTGCAGGCGGGCCTGACGAGCCCGGCCGATGTGGCCAATGCCCACAAGCACCTGGCTTTCATCTATTGCACCAGCAAGCGTGATTCGCAGTGCCTCGCTGCGTTCAAGGCCGCCAAGGCAGCAGACCCCAGCTTTGCCTTGAGCAAGGCCGAGGCGGGCCACCCCATGTGGGCCCGGACTTACAAGAAGGCCATGGGCCTGAAGTAAGCCTCAGGCCAGGGTGATCTCCAGCCGGCGGTCACCCTGAGCAGCCCAGCGGCGGGTTTCTTCTTCCAGCAGGTGCAGCGTGCGCGGGTGCAGGCTGGCCCATTTGCGCTCCAGCACCAGCCGCGCCTTGCCACGCACCCGTTGCAGTGTGGCCACCTTGGCTGGCAGCTCGATGCGGGCATGGTGCAGGATGATGGCCAGCCGCAGGCACAGCACCTGCGACATCAAGGCCGTGTCGTGCAGGTGTTCGGCCAGCTTGATGAGCTCGCCACGCTGGCCCAGCACGAGTGAAGCCAGCCGCCGCAACTGAGACTGCGAAAAGCCTGAGGCATCGACATGGCCCAGCAGGTAGGCGCTGTGGCGGTGGTGGTCGTGGTGCGACACCATCATGCCGATCTCGTGCAGATTGGCCGCCCAGCCCAGTTCACGGGCGTCTTCGCCATCGGCGCTGGCGGCCGGCTCACGCAGTGTCTGCCACAGGGCCAGCGCACGGTTGCGCACGCGGTTGGCCTGGGCCAGGTCCACATGGAAGCGTTGCTGCAACTCGCGCACGGAGGTGTCCCGCGGGTCAGGCAGGCGGTGGTTGCGTGCGGCCTCCAGGCGTTCTTCGAGGTCGAAGATCACGCCCTGGCGCAGCGCACCCTTGGCGGGCCGCAGGGCTTCGATGTCGAAGTGCTGCGACAGCGTGTACAGGATGGACAGCCCGCCGCCCAGCACGGCCTTGCGTTCCGGCTTGAGACCGGGCAGGTTGAGGGCTTCGGTCGAGCCCGCCTCGATGCATTGCCGGATGCACCAGCGCAGGCCTTCGGGGGTGATGTTGCCGTCGGTGATGCCGTTGGCGGCCAGGATCTGGGAGACGGCGCCCACCGTGCCCGAGGAGCCGAGCGCCTCTTGCCATTGCTGGCGGCCAAACAGGGTCAGGGCCTCTTCCAGTTCGGCGCCCGCGGCGATCTGGGCGGCACGGAAATACTCGGCGGTGTAGCGGCCTTGCGGAAAGTGCTGGATGGACAGGCTCACGCTGCCCACGCCAAAGGATTCGGCGCGCTGCGGGGTGCGCCCGTGGCCCAGGATCATCTCGGTGGAGCGCCCGCCAATGTCGATGACCAGGCGGGGCAGTTCGCTGGGTTGCAGGCGGGAGACACCTTGGTAGATCAGGCGGGCTTCTTCACGGCCCGAGATGACTTCGATGGGGTGGCCCAGCACGCGGTCGGCGCGTTGAAGGAAAGCGTCGCGGTTGCGTGCTTCCCGCAAGGTCTGTGTGGCCACGGCACGAACTTGCCAGGGTGCAAAGCCCTTGAGCCTTTGCGCAAAGCGGGCCAGACAGGCCAGACCTCGCTGGGTGGCTTCTTCGGTCAACAGGCCATGGCTGTCGAGCCCGGCGCCCAGGCGCACGGTTTCCTTGAGGTAGTCCACGCGCTTGTAGCGGCCCTTGATCAGCTCGGCGATTTCCAGGCGGAAGCTGTTGGAGCCCATGTCGATGGAGGCCAGCAGGTGTGGAACGCGGCTGTTGTCCAGGCCGAGGGCCTGGGGCTTGCTTGTCTTGACGATGAGCTTGTCCATGGCTGGTATTGTCCCTGCTTTGCATGACAGCGAGAACCTGCCAGGCAGGCGTAGTTGACATGATTGCTAAGATCGACGCATGACTTTGACATACATCGTGACCGCCACCTTCGTGGGCGGTCTGATCTCGGTGCTGCTGGCTGCGGCTCTGTCCGCACCTTTGCTGGGGCTGATCGTTTTTTTCTTCCTGCTGGAAAAGGCCGAGCTGTATCGCCATGGCCACCATCACGAGCACGATGGCCACCACCATCACCATCATTTCGACCGCGAGCAGGCGGGCCGTGGGGGCTGGAGCGTGCTGGTCGGCGACAGCATCCACAACTTCTGCGATGGCGTGCTGATCGCCGCCTCCTTCCTGGCGGACCCGCACCTGGGCTTCGTGACCTCGCTGGCCATCATTGCCCATGAGATCCCGCAGGAGGTGGGTGACTACATCGTGCTGATCAATGCGGGCTTCTCGCGCATGCGGGCCCTGGTCTACAACATGATCTCGGGCATGGCGGCCGTGGTGGGCGGTGTGCTGGGTTATTTCCTGATCGGGCCGTTCAAGGATTACCTGCCCTACATGATGGTGGTGGCGGCCAGCAGCTTCGTGTACGTGGCCGTGGCCGACCTCATCCCGCAGTTGCAAAAGCGGCTCAATGGCCGCGACACCGTGTTGCAGATCTTCTGGCTGGCCGTGGGCCTGGTGATGATCGCGTCCATCGTGCACGGCATCCACGAGCCACATTGAAGTCGCCGCTGATGGCACCGGTGGCCTTGTGCCTGGCCGCTGCGCTCAGGTGGGCTTGTCTGCCGGTTTGAGCTGGGTGGATACGATCCCTGCGCCGATGATGAGCAGCATGCCGATGAGGCCATCGGCGCTCAGTTGCTCGCCAAACAGCAGCATGCCGAACACGCTGGCGTGCACGATCCCGAGGTACTGCAGGCTGGCGTTGACCAGCATGCGGCCCTGCGCATAGGCGCGCGTCATCAGCAGCTGCGCAATGGTGGCAAAGGCGCCCACGCCGATGAGCGCGGCCCAGGCGTCCCACGGCATCTGTGCCAACGGGGTGTGGTTGCCCTGGCCGGGGATCAGCCAGGTCATGGCGCCCAGCACGGTGCCTGTGAGCGAGAAGTAGAAGACGACGCGCACCTCGGGCTCGCCCGCGCGCCCCAGCGCCGTCACCTGCACATACGCCATGGCCGCGAGCATGCCGGACGCCACCCCCAGGATGCCGGCCAGAAGCTGATCGCGCGACAAGGTGGGGTGCAGCACCAGCCCCACACCAACAAAGCCCACCACGATGGCCAGCACCAGCCGGCGGTCAACCCGCGCACCGCCCAGCAGGCCCGATCGGATCAGCAGGTACACCGCCAGCCACACCGAGGACATGTAGTTGAGCGTGACGGCCGTGGCCAGTGGCAGGCGACCGATGCAGTAGAACCACAGCGACAGGGCGAACACGCCCGCGAAGCCACGCTTGAGGTGCAGCATGGGCACCTTGGTCTGCAGGCTGCTGCCTGAGTCCCACGCGATCACCGCCATCATGACGGCACCCACCAGCCCGCGTGCGCTGACCACCGCGGCCGTGCCGAAATGCACCGAAGCCAGCTTCACGCACACGCCCATGCAGGCGAACAGCAAGGTCGCCAGGACCATTTGAATGTAGGGTGAGACGGTGGGTTTGGTGGACATCTGTTGGCATGCCCCTCACCTCATCCAGCGACCACCGTGGATCCGGCTTTGCCGGTCCACTGGTGGTGCCCCCTTGAGGGGGCGCGCGTCAGCGCGTAGGGGGGGAGATATGTCGTCTATACCACTCGTGGAAGTGCTGCATGCCGTCTTCCATCGGGCTTTGATAAGGGCCGACTTCGTTGTCACCGCGTGCATACAGGGCCTTGCGGCCGGCATCCATGCGTTCGCCGATCTCG
>JACPOH010000109.1:0-786 GCA_016185075.1 Aquabacterium sp.
CGCCGGTCTCGGTGCGCAGCAGGCCGAAGGCATACTCGCCCTCCACCTTGATGGTGGCGCTCTTGATGCCGGCGGTGTCACCTTCGGTGATGTCTTCCACCGTGGCGGTGAAGCCCTTGCGCTCGGCGTAGCGGATGTACTGGCGCAACAACATGCTGGCCCAGTCGCAGGCCTCGGTGCCACCGGCGCCAGCCTGGATGTCCACGAAGGCGGGCAGCGGGTCGGCCGGGTTGTTGAACATGCGGCGGAATTCGAGCTCGCCCACACGGGCAGCCTGGGCCTCGACATCGTCGGCAATCGCTTGCAGGCCATCCATGTCGCCATCGGCCTTGGACATCTCGAACAGCTCGGCGTTGTCAGCCAGGCCCGTTTCCAGCTCGGAGATGGTCACGACCACGTTTTCAAGCGACTTCTTTTCCTTGCCCAGTTCCTGGGCGCGCTTGGGGTCGTTCCAGACGGAAGGGTCTTCGAGCTCGGCGTTGACTTCACTCAGTCGGCGGGACTTTTCATCCCAGTCAATGATACCTCCGTAGTTCGGCGGTCCGCTGGGTCAGGTCGGCAATTTGAGCGCCCAGGGCGTTGATGTGTTCGATGTCCATGTGGATCCTGCGGATGGGTTCGGGTCGTTGTTCAAGTCAAAAAGGCCCGGCAGTCTGGGACTGGAGCCTTTTTCAATCGGGCTATTTTCTCACGGGGCGGGCGCATTATCCAAAAGCGATTGCGTCGGGAAATCGGCGTTTTCAAGAAGTGGGCGCCAGAAAACCGGCGATGTGGACGGCCAAGGCC
>JACPOH010000109.1:851-1672 GCA_016185075.1 Aquabacterium sp.
AAATCCGGCACGAGCTTCACGCGTTCGAGAAACTCCTCGCGTGCAAACCGCCCGTTGAACAGCATGAAGTACAGCGTCTGGGCGCCCTCCACGAACAACACCGGGCACCGGATGCGCTGCAGGAAGGCACGCACCTCCTCGACGCGGTACAGAATGGGCTGCGAACGCTTATGCGCCGGGTCCGCGTTGATCACCCAGCGTTCACCCTGCTGGCGCGCCCAATGGCCGGCCAGCCACAGCGCAAACGGCTCACGCAGACGGGGGTTGTTGGCCTGCAGACGCCTGGCCACGTCAGCCAGGGTGGCGTAGTCCTTGAGTTGAACGGGCTGCTTCAGTTCGTCGAGCCACTTGATGTAGCGGCCCGGGGCCTCCTGCGCCTCCGTGGCGGGCATGCCGAAGCCCTCCAGGTTGACCAACCGGCGGATGCGTTCAGAGCGCACGCCCGCATACAGCATGACCACATTGCCACCCATGCTGTGCCCCAGCAGGTCGATCTGCTGACCCGGGGCGAGTTCGTCCAGCAAGGCATCGAGGTCGCCAAGGTAGTCCGCAAAGAAGTAGCTGTCGGTCGGCGGCGCCTCGGTGAGCCCGAAACCACGCCAGTCGATGGCCACGATGGGCCGCTGGGCCCAGCCGGGCTGTTGCCTTAACGCGTCAACCATGAACTGGAAGGAGGCGGCCGTGTCCATCCAGCCATGCACCATCACCAGAAGGGGTTGTGCGGGCGTGGCGAGCGCCGGATCCCCCCAGACGAGCACGTGGTGTTTCAAGCCCCGCGCCGTGACAAAGCGCGATTGGGCGGCATGAACCGGCACATAAGC
>JACPOH010000109.1:1689-6025 GCA_016185075.1 Aquabacterium sp.
CCTGCGAGCTGGACATAAGGGAAGCGGCCTCCAAAACGTGAACAAGTACCGACACCCGGTACCCCCTATAAGGGGGAGGTCCCGATTGCCAGCGCCCATCATCGCCGAAGACACTGTTTTTCACCTAAGCTGGCCTGCTCAGCGAACAGTGCCCCCCACCGAACGATCCCAGAGTCCGTGAGCGCCGTCATCCCATCCAACATGCAGCAGCAGGCCCCCGCCTCCCTCCCCGTGCCGGCAATGGGTCGATTCGGCCCGGTTGCCGTCTCCGTGGCGGCTGTCGCGTTGGTGAGCATGGGCCTGATCGCCTGGTCGCACATGGGCTGGCACAGGCTGCAGCAGCGCGCCCATGAATTCGACACCCTGCTGTCGGAGACGCAACTCCAGGTGCGCCAGAGCCAGTCGCTGGCCGAGCAACGTGTGCTGGGCCAGACCAACATCAGCGACAGCATGGTGGAGGCCCCGGCCGCCAAGGCCCAGGCAACGGCGCGACAACTGCGCGAGCAGGCGCCTCCGTCGCTGGACCCGGCCATGGCGAGATTGCTGACCAGAATTGACCATGCGCGCCAGATGCTGTCGCAGCGCCTGCACGCTCCTGCGACCACCGACGCCGGCAGCCTGCAGCGCGCGCTGGCTGAAGTGGACGACGCGGCCACCGCGGCGGCCCGTACCTGGGCGGCCGAACTCAACGAAGAAACCAAAGCGCAGCACCGCCTGGACAAGATCAACATGGGGCTGGTGGGCGGCATGACCTTGCTGCTGCTGACCCTGATGGCCCGTGCCCACCGACAGCGCGAACAGGCTGCCGGTGCGCTCAAGGCCCGTGAAGCGCAGCTGCGCGCCTTCGCCGAGGTGCTACCCGACCTGGCCTTCCACATGGACGCCCAGGGCCATTACCTGGACATCTACGGCAGCAACCTGCCTCTGCTGGGCCGTCCCCGCGAAGACCTGATCGGCAAAGGCCTGAAGGATCTGTTCCCGGACGACATGGCGGCCCGCTTCATGGGCGTGCTGCAACAGACCTTGCAAACACGTACCACGCAGGTGCAGACCTTCACGATTCCGGTCAACCGGGAGCGGCGTCATTTCGACAGCCGCTGCGCCCCCATCGGCGACACCAACGAAGTCGTCTGGATGATCTGGGACATCACCTCGCGCCGCCACATCGAGCACCGACTGCGCCGCAAAACGCGCATGTACGACTTTCTCAGCCACGTGAACCAGGCCATCGTGCGCTCCGAAGATGAGCAGACCTTGCTGGACAAGGTGTGCTAGGTCGCGGTGGACCACGGCCAGTTCCGCAAAGCCTGGGTGGCCCTGTTCGACGAGGATGATCCGCAGCACCTGGCGTGTGTGGCCGTGGCCGGCGACGACGCGCCAAGAGGGGCCCACCTGAGCTTCGACCTGTTGCCGCAGGAGGCAGAAGACGCCACGCTGGACATGGCCTTGCGCCACGGCCGCACCTTCCGCACCCGAGACCTGGCGCAGTGCGGGCCGCGTCCGGCCTGGACCGACGAGGCCGTGGCCGCCGGCATTCCGGGGTGCGTGGTCGTGCCCCTGCACCGCGACAACCTGCTGGTGGGCCACCTGATCCTGCTGGGCAAGCGTGTCGATGACCAGGACGCAGACGAACTGTCCCTGTTCGAAGACCTGTCAGGCGACCTCTCCTTTGCCTTGCACAACCTGCACCGCGAAGCCCTGCGCGACGAAGCCGAGGAACGCATCCGACTGCACGCCGCGGCGCTGGAAAGCACGCAGGACGGCATGATGGTGCTCAGCCGCAACCGCATGCTGGTGTCCATCAACCCGGCGTTCACCGCGCTGACGGGTTATGACGAAGCCGAAGTGGTGGGCCGCTCCCCCGAATTCCTGCTGCCTGACCGGCCGGACGAAACCCTGGCCGACATGCGCGGCGAGATGATCGGCAGCGGCTACTGGCAGGGCGAAGTGTGGTTCCGCCGCAAGAGTGGCGAGCTGTTCATGACAAAGCTGTCGGTCAGCGCGGTCAAGAGCGCCAGGGGCCGCCCCACCCACTTCGTGGGCGTGTTCACCGACATCACCCAGCTCAAGCAGACCGAAGAGCGCCTGGCCCGCATGGCCCACTTCGACCCGCTGACCGAGCTGCCCAACCGCGTGATGATCCACCAGCGCCTGGCACACGCCGTGAACCTGGCGCAGCGCCACCACACGCTGGTGGGCGTGATCTTCATCGACCTGGACAACTTCAAGACCGTCAACGACGGCCTGGGCCACGCCGCGGGCGACAGCCTGCTCAAGCAGGTGGCCCAACGCCTGCGCCAGCGCGTGCGCCAGGAAGACACGCTGGGCCGGCTAGGCGGCGACGAGTTCATCCTGGTGCTGGAACACCTGCGCCACCCGCAACAGGCGGCGCACGTGGCCACGGCCATCCTGGAAACGCTCAACCAGCCCTTCACGCTGGACGGCGGCCAGCAGGTCTATGTGCGCGCCAGCATCGGCATCAGCCTGTTCCCGGCCGATGGGCAGGATGCCTCCGAGCTGGTGCGCAATGCCGATGCGGCCATGTACGAATCCAAGCGCCGCGGACGCAACAGCTTCAGCTTCTACACCGAGTCGTTCACCAGCGATGCGACCTCGCGCCTGCAATTGGAAACCCGCCTGCGCCGCGCCGTGGAGCACGGCGAGTTCGTGCTGCACTTCCAGCCCATGATCAGCCTGGCCACGCGCAAGGTCACGGCCGTGGAGGCGCTGGTGCGCCTGCGCACGCCCACCGAAAGCGATGTCTGCCTGCCCTCGATCAGCCCCAACCAGTTCATCCCCGTGATGGAGGAAACCGGCATGATCGTGGCGCTCAGCGAATGGGTGCTGCAGGAGGCCTGCCGCCAGGGCAAGGCCTGGCTGGACGCCGGGCTGGATTTCGGCCGCATCGCCGTCAACCTGTCGCCCAGCGAGATCCGACGTGGGGGCGTGGTCGAGCGCCTGTCGCGCATCCTCAACCGCACCGGCCTGCCGCCTGACCGCCTGGAGATCGAGATCACCGAAAGCGGCCTGATGGAATCCGGCATGGGCGCCGAGCAGTTCCTGCAGATGCTGCACGCACTGGGCGTCTTCCTGTCCATTGACGATTTCGGCACCGGCTACTCCTCGCTGGCCTACCTCAAGCGCTTCCCGGTGCATCAGTTGAAGATCGACCGCAGCTTTGTGCAGGATCTGCCCGGCAACGACAGCGACGCCCAACTGGTGGGCACCATGATCTCCATGGCCCACGGCCTGCGCATGAACGTGGTGGCAGAAGGCGTCGAGATGCCGGATCAGGAAGCCTTCCTGGCCAGCCGCGGCTGCGACGTGGTCCAAGGCTACCTCTACAGCCGGCCGGTACCGGCCGTGCAGATCGAACACCTGCTGGAAAACACCTGAACCCTGTCAGGTGCCCGGACGTCCACTTCAAGGCGTCAAGCAAAAATAGCACGACCGTTCGATAATGGGCCTTCGTTCAATGACGCAGGCTCATCCATGACTGACAACACCTCTGCCACACCCCTGGCCCAACTGCTGGCCAGCCGCCGCCGCGACGGCCACCGTGTGAGCTTTCTCGTCACGCCCGACTGGGGCCAGGGCCGCACCACGTTTGGCGGCCTGCTGTCCGCCCTGGTCGTGCAAGCCATGCGTGATGCCTGCGGTGCCGACTGGCCGCTGCGCGCGCTGCAGACCAATTTCGTGGGGCCCGTGGCACCCGGCGTGATGGATGTCGAGGTGACCCTGCTGCGCCAGGGCAAGAACGTGCGCCAGATCCAGGCCCGCGTCACCCAACGCGACGAGCAGGGGCAGGAACAGGTCGGCGGCGTGCTGCTGGGGGTGTTCGGTACCGGGCGTGAATCGGCCCTGCCCCATCTGCGCCCCGAGCAGGAGGTCGTGGCCAAGGGCCCGGACGAGGTGCCGAAGTGGCCGTTCGTGCCCAACATCACCCCCGCTTTCACCCAGCACCTGGACATCCGCCACGCCGACGGCGTCATCCCCTTCACCGGGGCCAAGGAGTGGCACAGCCGCACCCACATCCGCCTCAATGAGGTCGAAGGCGTGGACGCCGAGTTGCAGGCCGTGCTGCTGGCTGACGCCGGCCCTACCCCGGCGCTGGGCCAGCTCAAGGGTTTTGCGCCGGCCTCGTCCGTGTCCTGGGCCCTGGAATTGCGCCCCGTGGAGGTGGGCGACCCCAAGGGCTTCTGGCGCATGGACAAGGACGCGCTGGCCACCGGCGAAGGCTATGTCAACGAAAAGACCACCTTGTGGACACCCTGCGGCCAACTGGCCGCGCTGGGCTACCAGGTGGTGGCGGTGTATGCCTGACACCCACCCCGAG
>JACPOH010000240.1:0-1581 GCA_016185075.1 Aquabacterium sp.
AGGACTATCAGATCGACATCATGATCGGCGAGGGGCCGGCGGCCCGCTCGATCAAGCTGGATCTGCAGCCTTTCACGCTGGTGGGTGCCACCACACGAGCGGGCATGCTGACCAACCCGCTGCGTGACCGCTTCGGCATCGTGGCGCGGCTGGAGTTCTATTCGGCCGAAGAGCTGCAGCGCATTGTGACGCGCTCTGCAGGCCTGCTGGGTGCGCCGATCGACCCGGAAGGGGCCATGGAGGTGGCCCGTCGTTCACGCGGCACACCGCGCATCGCCAACCGCCTGCTGCGCCGGGTGCGGGACTACGCCGAGGTGAAAGGCAATGGCCGCATCACGCGCGAGATGGCCGACAAGGCCCTGGCCATGCTGGATGTGGACCCCTTGGGCTTTGATGTGATGGACCGCAAGCTGCTGGAAGCGATCCTGCACCGCTTTGATGGCGGGCCGGTGGGGCTGGACAACCTGGCAGCCGCCATCGGCGAGGAGCGCGAGACGATCGAGGATGTGATCGAGCCTTATCTCATTCAACAAGGCTTTCTGCAGCGCACACCGCGTGGGCGCATCGCCACAGCGTCCGCGTTCAAGCATCTGGGCCTGCAGCCACCCCAGGGTGGCGACTTGCTGGGCTGAAGCTCAGCGGCGACGAAGCAGGTGGATGTATTCGTCGCGACCGGCGACTTGCTGCGCTTGCTGATCAACCAGGTCGTTGCCGGTCTGGCGCGCAAAGGCCTGGAAATCACGCACGGAGCCAGGGTCGGTGGCCAGAACCTTGAGCACCTCGCCGCTGTGCATGTCCGACAAGGCCTTTTTGGCTTTGAGGATGGGCAAGGGGCACGTCAGGCCGCGGGCGTCGAGTTCTTTGTGGATGTCCATGGCTAGGTCCGATCTCAGGCGGGGAAAACGCCGGTCGACAGATAACGGTCACCCCGATCACAAACGATGAACACGATCGTGGCGTTGTGGAGATTTTGCGCCAGTTGCAGCGCGGCCCAGCAGGCGCCTGCAGCCGAGATGCCACAGAACAGGCCTTCCTCACGGGCCAGACGGCGTGCCATGTCTTCGGCATCGCTCTGGCTGACGTAGATGAGTTCATCCACCCGGCTGGGCTCGTAGATCTTGGGCAGGTAGGCCTCGGGCCACTTGCGGATGCCCGGGATGCGCGAGCCCTCTTGCGGTTGGGCACCCACGATGCGCACCTCGGGGTTGTGCTCTTTAAGGAAGCGCGACACACCGGTGATGGTGCCGGTGGTGCCCATGGCACTCACGAAATGTGTGATGCGGCCTCGCGTGTCCGCCCAGATCTCGGGGCCGGTGGTGTCGTAATGGACCGCCGGGTTGTCCGGGTTGGCGAACTGGTCGAGCACCACGCCCTTGCCTTCGCGCACCATCTGGTCAGCGAGGTCGCGCGCGTACTCCATGCCGCCGCTTTTGGGCGTGAGGATGAGTTCGGCGCCGAAGGCCTTCATGGTTTGCGCCCGCTCGATGCTGAGGTCTTCCGGCATGATGAGGACCATGCGGTAACCACGGATGGCCGCGGCCATGGCCAGGGCGATGCCGGTGTTGCCGGATGTGGCCTCGA
>JACPOH010000240.1:1650-9698 GCA_016185075.1 Aquabacterium sp.
TGACGGAGCCGGCGGGGTTGTTGCCTTCGAGCTTGGCCAGGATGACGTTGCCACGGGCATCGTTGTCCGCCCCGGGCACGCGTTGGAGTCGAACGAGCGGGGTCTTGCCGATGGCGTCTTCGAGCGTGGGGTAGTTCATGGCCGGTATTGTCGCAGGCAGGCAAAGACCGTGTGGCCTGTGTACATTGCGCGGCTTCAGGCCCAAGGCCCGTAGCACAGTGCGTTCAGGCCAGGCAGCACACCAGGAACGGTGCTGAGGAGGTGGTGCCCCGGGCCGGACTCGAACCGGCACTCCTTGCGGAACCGGATTTTGAATCCGGCGCGTCTACCAATTTCACCACCAGGGCGTCCAGTGTGAAGACTCAAAGCATAGCACAGGCGGCCCTCACATCAGCTCACCGTGTGCACCATCGCCAACGGCCCCCACTCAGGCAGACAGGCTCCAGGCCACGGAAGATGGCCGCTGCGGCAGCTTGAGTGTGGCCACGGTCGGGGGCGTGTGCGCGATGACCTGTCCGCGACGGACCACAGCCAGACGGGTAGCGCGCAGCCTGATGGCCTCCGCCGGGTCGTGTGCCTGCAGGAGCACGAAGTCGGCATGGCACCCGACTTCGAGTCCGTAGCCCTCCAGCCCGAGGATGCGGGCGGGTGTGCTGGTCACGGCCTCGAAGCACTGACGCATGGCAGCCTGGCTGGTCATCTGGGCCACGTGCAGACCCATGTGGGCCACTTCCAGCATGTCTGCGCTACCCAGGCCGTACCAAGGGTCCATCACGCAGTCGTGCCCGAAGGCCACGTCAATGCCTGCGGCCAGCATCTCCGGCACGCGGGTCATGCCGCGCCGTTTGGGATAGGTGTCGTGACGGCCTTGCAGGGTGATGTTGATCAACGGGTTGGCGATGGCGGCCACGCCCGACTCTTTGATCAAGGGCAGCAGCTTGCTGACGTAGTAGTTGTCCATGCTGTGCATGGAGGTCAGGTGCGAACCGGCCACACGGCCATGCAAACCCAGGCGATGGGTGTGGCTCGCAAGGGTCTCGATGTGCCTGGACAGCGGGTCGTCGGTTTCGTCGCAGTGCATGTCGACCCGCAAGCCGCGCTCGGCGGCCAGCTCGCACAGGATGCGCACCGACTCGGCACCATCGGCCATGGTGCGTTCGAAATGCGGGATGCCGCCAACCACGTCCACGCCCATGTCGAGCGCCCGGGTCAACTGGGCCAGCGCACCAGGGCTGCGCAGCAGGCCATCTTGAGGAAAGGCGACCAGCTGCAGATCCAGATAGGGCTTGAGTTGCTGCTTGACGTGCAGCAAGGCCTCCACGGCCAGCAGGCGGGGGTCACACACATCGACGTGCGATCGGATGGCCAGCAGGCCTTTGGCCACGGCCCAGTCGCCATAGCGCAGCGCCCGCTCGACGATCGCATCCTGGGTGAGATGCGGCTTGAGCTCGCCCCAGAGCGCAATGCCCTCCAGGAGCGTGCCCGACTGGTTGACGCGAGGCTGGCCGTAGCTGAGCGTCGAGTCCATGTGGAAGTGCGCATCCACAAACGGCGGGCTCACGAGATGGCCGGCTGCGTCGATCTCTTGTGCCGCCTTGCCCGCGATGGCGGGATGCAGCGCCGTGATGCGCCCGTTGCTGACGCCGATGTCCTGATGGCTGCGGCCATCGGGCAAGGTGCAATGCCGAACGATGAGGTCAAACAAGGCAGGCTCCTGGCAGCGACGCGACCGCGCCACTGTCAGCAGACTAGCAGGGATCGGACCAGGTCAGAAGGTTTCCCATTCGTCCGCCCCTGCCGTGGCTTTGACAGGCTCTGGTGCAGGAGGTGGCAGGTGTGGGGCGGCCGCCGGTTTGGCTTGCTCGCTTGCTGGCGCAAGCCGAGGGGCAGCCATGTCGGGTTTGGGCGTCACCGCTGTACCGACGCCAGCTCGGGCAATCGGCGCACGCACGGCACGGTTGATCTTGAAGACCGATACGGCCTGGGTGAGCTTTTGTGCTTGCGATTTGAGGCTTTCTGCCGCGGCCATGCTTTCCTCGACCAGTGCGGCGTTTTGTTGTGTGGCCTGATCGAGTTGGCTGACGGCCTGGTTGATCTGCCCGATGCCCTGGCTTTGTTCGGCGCTGGCGTGCGCGATCTCCCCGACCAGATCGGTGACCTTGCGCACCTGCGTGACCACATCGTTCATGGTCGAGCCTGCGGTATCGACGAGGTGGCTGCCGGCATTGACCTTCTCCACGCTCGCGTTGATGAGTGTCTTGATCTCGCGGGCCGCCTGTGCGCTGCGCTGGGCCAGCGACCGGACCTCACCGGCCACCACGGCAAAACCTCGGCCCTGTTCCCCTGCTCGTGCGGCTTCCACGGCGGCGTTCAAGGCCAGGATGTTGGTCTGGAAGGCGATGCCGTCGATCACGCCGATGATGTCGGAGATCTTGCGGCTGGCGTTCTGGATGTCATTCATGGTGTCGACCACCTGGCTGACAACCTGGCCACCTTGCGCCGCCACTTCGGAGGCCGCACTGGCGAGCTGGTTGGCCTGCATGGCGTTGTCCGCATTGGTGCGTACGGTGCCTGCCATTTCTTCAACCGAGGCCGCTGTCTGTTCGAGGCTGGATGCTTGAGACTCGGTTCGTGCGCTGAGATCGGTGTTGCCCTGCGCAATCTGCGTGGAAGCCGTGGCCACGGAATCAGCACCGGTTCGCACCTCGTGCACCATATCGGACAGGCTGTGGATCATCTCGGCGAGCGCGGACTGCATGTCACCGATCTCGTCTCGGCGATTGGCTTGCACAGACTGGGTCAGGTCCCCTTGAGAGACCGCCTTGAGCACGCTGGCGGCTTGCTCGACCGGCACGGACACCTGCGCCGATACGACCCAGGCCAGCACCATGCCCAGGCAGCCCACGAGCACGATGCCCAAGATGATGGCCCAGCGCGCGCTGGCATAAATGACATCCCCCTCGTCGCTGGCGGCCTGCCCGCCCTTGGTGTTGTACTCGATGAGCTTGTCCAATGTCTCGCCGTACTTTTCGTACAGCGGTTGCATGCCGCCCAAGAGCAAGGCGTTGGCCTCGCCCGTTTTGCCTTGCTGAAGCAGCGCCATGGCCTTGTCATGATCGGCAAGGTAGCTGGCCCAATCCGCTTTGAAGCTGTCCCACAGGGCCTGCTCCCTGGGGTTGTCGATCAGCCGAGCGTACTCGGACTGAAGCTTGCTGATGTCCGAAAGCTTGCTGACCAGCGACTTTTCCAGGCGCGCCCGCTCCCCCTCGTTGGAAGCTGCTGCGGCCAGCAATTCGTCAATGCGGTAATCGCCAGTCAGGGTGTTGAGCGCCCCTGCGATTCGCTGGCTGGCCATCCAGTGTGCAGCCATGACCGTGGACTGTTCATTGACCAGGGAGACCCGCGTGACACTGAAGCCACCCAGCAATGCGGTCAGAACCACCATGGCGGCAAACGACAACAACAACTTGGTGCGCAAACGCAGATCTGCAAACCACTGCATGAACGATCCCCTTGGTCAACATTGACGGGCGCATTCCTGCCTCTATTGGCAGTTAGCCCGATTCTCGAACTGACGCAAGGAAAGAAAGCCCAAAGTCAGCAGGGCTTTACCGCCCATTTGTGCGCTTGTACACGGATCACACCGTCCCGAAGATGCGGTCGCCAGCATCCCCCAAGCCCGGGACGATGTAGCCATGATCGTTGAGGTGGCTGTCGAGCGCAGCAGTCACGATGGGTACGTCCGGGTGGTGCTTCAGCATGTTGGCCACCCCCTCTGGCGCGGCCAGCAGACAGATGAGCTTCACGCTGGCGCAGCCTGCCTCCTTGATCCGATCGATGGCGGCCACCGCCGAGTTGCCCGTGGCCAGCATGGGGTCGACCACGATGACCTGGCGTTCAGCGATATCGGCCGGCACCTTGAAGTAGTACTCGACGGGCTCGAGCGTTTCAGGGTCTCGGTACAGGCCGATGTGGCCCACGCGCGCCAGGGGCAGCACCGACAGGATGCCGTCGAGCATGCCATTGCCGGCACGCAGGATGGACACCAGGCACAGCTTCTTGCCACTGATGACCGGTGAATCCATGGCGGTGATGGGCGTGGTGATGGCTTGCAGCTCGGTCGGCAGGTCGCGGGTGGCTTCGTAGACCAGCATCTGGCTGACTTCGCGCAGCAAGTTGCGAAAGCTGTCCGTGTTGGTGTCCGTGCTGCGTAGCCAGGTCAGCTTGTGCTGCACCAGGGGGTGATGGACCACGGTAAGGTTGGGGAAATCTGCAGCCATCTTGTCCTCCTGCTGTCAAAACACGGTGCCATCGCTGTCGAGGTGCACGGGCGGCGGGCCACCCGGGCGCTTGGCTTGCGCGATCTGGCGCCCCGCCGCCCAGCTGCCCCCTTCGAGCACACGAGCGAGCGGGAACTGCTCGGGGGTCATGCCCAGCTCGCCGCGTACGGCCTCGGCCAGATGATCCAGGATGGCGACAGTCAGCGCACGCCATTCGACGATGGGCTCAGCATCTACAGACCAACGTGTGGTGTGAAAGGCACGATCACGCGCCTGCAAGAGCCCGAGATCAAGCAAAAGCCCCCCATTGCGGTATTCGGGCAAGCCAGTGAGTTCATCGAGCCCGATGACAGTCAGGCCCGCGTCTTCCAGCGGCTCCAGCAGCGAGTAAGTCATCCACTGGCTGAGCTTGTGGAAAGGCAGCCAGCCGTCTGGCGCGTCCGGATGAGGCCAGCAATCGCCCAGCGGCAAGCCACCCAGTTCGTATCGGCCCGGCCAGATGTGCCCCAGGGTGTGCAACAGCAGCGACAGCACATGCGCCGCGCGAACTCGCCCAGTGGGTGATTGCCGGAACAGGGTGTCGACCAGATGCCCCGGCCTCAACAGACCGGGCGCATCCGGCCGGCCGTAGACATCCGGATGCGCCTTGAGCGCCAGGGCCAACTGCCGCAACAGGTTGGCGCGCCCCTCCAGCCCGACCAGCGGGTTGGTGTCCGACACCTGAAAGGCCAGCGCCAGGTCAGCCGTTTGCACGCGCTCCAGGCCTTTGGCATCGGCCAGACAAGGCCGGTGCGGGTCGCTGGACAGCCCCCCTGCCGCCCACCACCGCAGGCTGGCCACGCCAAGGCCCTCGGATCGGCCGAGCGTCTGGCCACTCGACTGATCCCGGTACTGCCACGATGGGCCGGCCCCCGCGTCCAGCAGCACGCTGGTGATGGCCAGATCCACACGGGCGCGCGCACGCTCCAGCCTGGCCGACATCGCGTCGAGCCCGTGCTCACGAGCGATGGCCGACCAACGGTCAACGCCACCGGCCTCGAAATGCCGCCATCGGCTGTGATACGGCACCTTGAGATCCGGGTAGCGTTGCCGGATCAGGTTGCTCACGTACGCCGACACCACGGCCATGCGCTCAGGGTGCCAGGTGAAGTGGCGCGCTCGACCGGCCTGGGCCAGCGACATGATGGCTGTGCTGTGGTCTCGCACCGCGCGCGCGCTCAAGAGGTGATCGGCCAAGGTGGCAACAGGCTCGTGCAAGGCACTCATTCCATCAACCCCCTGCCCTTGGGCTGCGCCAGCTCGCTCGCATCCGGGGTGTAAGTCGAGAAGTAGCCTGCCGCCTTTTTGGCGTCCATTTCAACCCGGGCATCCGCCGGGATCAGCTCGTCCGGGATGGGGACCCGCTCGACGACGTCGATGCCCTGCTCGATCAAGGCGCCATGCTTCATGTTGCTCATCGAGGCCCATCGGTCGATGCGTTGGATGCCCAGCCAGTGGAACACATCGGGCATGAGTTGTTGAAAGCGCATGTCCTGCACGCCAGCCACGCATTCGGTGCGCTCGAAATAGGTTTCGGCACGGTCACCGCCGTTCTGGCGCTTGCGCGCGTTGTAGACAAGAAACTTCGTGACCTCACCCAGGGCGCGCCCTTCCTTGCGGTTGTAGATGCACAGGCCCACGCCCCCCTGTTGCGCCATCTCGATGCACACCTCGATGCCATGTGCGAGGTAGGGGCGGCAGGTGCAGATGTCCGAGCCAAAGACATCGGAGCCATTGCATTCGTCGTGCACGCGGCAGGCGATCCTGGTGTCGGGCTTGCCCAATTTGCTGACATCGCCAAAGAAGTACAAGGTCATGCCCCCGATGGGCGGCAGAAACACCTTGAGGTCGGGCCGCGTGACCAGTTCGGGGAACATGCCGGCGGTCTGCTCGAACAAGTGGTGCCTCAGGGCACTTTCCTTGATGCCAAAGCGTTGCGCGAGACCGGGCAGGTACCAGACCGGGTCGATGGCCGCCTTGGTCACCTTGACATCACCATTGGCCTGCAGGATGTCACCATCGGCTTGCAGGCGGCCGCAGGCCATGGCGGCCACCAGTTCAGGCATGTTGATGTGGGCCTTGGTGATCGCGATGGTCGGACGCACGTCCATGCCCGCATCCAGCTGGGCCCTGAACTCGCTGGCCACCAGGTGCCCCCAGGGGTCCAGCGAGACGATCTTGTCCGGATCCGCCCATTGCGGGTGCGGCCCGATCCCCTCTGCAGGCAGGGTGTTGGTGAGATCCGGCTTGTGGTCACGCTGCAGGGCACCCGAGGCGACAGCCAGGGCTCGATAGACGGAATAGGCCCCCGCGTGCGTGCCGATGACGTTGCGCACGCCGGGGTTGGCCACGCTGGCCACCAGCGGGCCGCGCTGTGCCGCCGTGGCCGCGCCCCACTGGATGCCCTGATGGGCTTCGCCACGCTTGTTGCGCGCGGGGTGCGACGTCAAAACAATATGGGCTGACATGGTCCAGGACCTCCGTCTCCGAAGTGCCCGCCGATCTGCGCCGGGCTTGTCCACACATTAGCGAGTTGCGTGCCAGCTTGCTGTGACGAATCACCGAAGATGGGCCCGGTCAAAGGGTCTGTACCAAGGACCGGCGCCCCATGCGGACTTCCTGCTGCGCCTTATGATGTGCAGCTAACTCCACATCCCCATCGCAGAAAGCATGCCGCCGCTTCCTCCCATCACCCAGGCACTGATTCTGATCAACGTCGCCATGTTCTGCCTGGACGATGCCTTGAGCGGCGGTGCACTGCGGTTCTACCTCGAGCTGTGGCCCCTGCAAACCGGGCATTTCATGCCCTGGCAGCTGGTGAGCTACGCATTCCTGCATGGCTCGATGGGCCACCTGTTCTTCAACATGCTGGCGCTGTGGATGTTCGGTGGTGAGCTGGAACGCGTGTGGGGCAACCGCCGTTACCTGGAATTCCTGCTGGCCAGCGTGGTAGCCGCCGCTGCCACGCAATTGCTGATGTCCGTGCTGGGTGGATGGGGGCACCCCATGGTGGGCGCATCCGGCGGTATCTATGGCCTGCTGCTGGCCTACGCGATGATGTTCCCCAACCGGATCATCATGCCGCTGTTCCCTCCCATCCCCATGAAGGTCAAGTACTACGTGCTGGGCTTCGGTTTGCTGGAGTTGTTCCTGAGCTGGCAGGACACCACCTCGGGCATTGCGCACTTTGCGCACCTGGGCGGCATGCTGGGCGGCTGGCTCATGGTCCGCTACTGGCGCGGCCAGCCTCCGTTCAAGTCTCGTCGCGGGCCGGGCCGCCGCTTTTGACCCGCGACGAGACGGCTATCCCCAAGGTGATCAACACCAGCGCAACGGGGTGGTACCAGCGGGGATGTTGCCCCAACAACAAGGCCGACCACACCGCGGCAAAGATGGAGGTGAGGTTGCCAAAGAAGGCCGCCATGGTGGGGCCCACGGCCTGCACCCCCAGGCCCCAGCAACGATAGGCCAGGATGGACGGGCCAATGGCGATGAAGACCATGGCCGCCCACGTTGGCCAGCTTGATGGCCACAAAGGCAACTGCCCCGGCCCCGTCAACACCGCCTCCAGGGCCGTGCAAGCGCCGGCCCAGATCAAGCCGAACAACACCTGTATCTGCAGGAAGGCCGCCCAGTCCCAATCGGGCCGCTGCTTGCCCAGCATGCTGGCTGGCGGACTGGCCAGCATCCAGCTGTAGAAGGCCCAGGCCAGGCTGGCCAGCAGCATCA